>JBKJII010000378.1:0-9151 GCA_046598505.1 Caulobacter sp.
GATCGCGCCGGCCAGGACGGGCAGCGAGAGCAGCAGCAGGAAGACCGTCACCAGGATCGACCAGACGAACAGCGGCATGCGGTGCAGGGTCATGCCCGGCGCGCGCATGTTGAAGATGGTGGTGATGAAGTTGATCGCGCCCAGGATCGAGCTGGCGCCCGCCAGGTGGAGCGAGAAGATCGCCAGGTCCATCGACGGGCCGGTGTGGCCCGAGGTGGAGAGCGGCGGATAGATCGTCCAGCCGCCGCCGAAGCCGTGGCCGGGGCCGCCATCGACGAACATCGAGGTCAGCAGCAGCACCCAGGCGGCGACCAGCAGCCAGAACGAGATGTTGTTCATCCGCGGGAAGGCCATGTCCGGCGCACCGATCATGATCGGCACGAACCAGTTGCCGAAGCCCCCGATCATCGCCGGCATGACCATGAAGAAGATCATGATCAGGGCGTGCGCGGTGACCACGGCGTTGTAGCCGTGGTGCGTCTGGTCGATCAGGCCCAGCAGGCTGACCGCCGAATCCGGGCCGAAGATCTGGATGCCGGGTTCAGCCAGCTCCCAACGGATCAGGCCGGACAGGGCGCCGCCCACCAGTCCCGCCATGATGGCGAAGATGATGTAGAGCGTGCCGATGTCCTTGTGGTTCGTGGAGAAGAACCAGCGGGTGAAGAAGCCGGGGATGTGCTCGGCTTCGGTGTCGTCGTGAGCGGCGGCGTGAGCCATCGGTCTTTATCCTGAAATCAGTTCACGGCCGCCGGCACGGGGCCGGCGGCGGGAGCGGCGGGAGCCGCCGTGGAGGTCGGAGCCGGTGCTGCGGCCGGCGCCGGAGCGGCGGCGGGAGCCTTGGAAGCCACCCAGGCGTCGAAGTCCGCCTGGCTCACAACCTTGATCTCGATCGGCATGAAGGCGTGGTCGACGCCGCACAGTTCCGAGCACTGGCCGTAGTAGGTGCCGATCTTCTCGGCCTTGAACCAGGTCTCGTTGAGGCGGCCCGGGACCGCGTCGGTCTTGAGACCGAAGGCCGGCAGGGCGAAGGCGTGGATCACGTCGGCGCCGGTCACCTGAACCCGCACCACCTTGTTCACCGGCACGACCATCGGCTCGGTCGCCTTCAGCCGGTACAGGCTGTGCGGCAGACCCTGTTTGGCGACTTCGTCTTCCGGCAGCATGGCCGAGATGAATTCGGGGATCTTCTGGTCGGGGTACTCGTAGCCCCAGTTCCATTGATAGCCGACCGCCTTAACCGTCAGGTCCGGCTTGGGCATGTTGTGGTAGTCGAACAACAGCCGGAACGAGAAGACCGAGATGACCATCAGGATCAGCACCGGCACTAGGGTCCAGATCACCTCGATCAGGGTGTTGTGGCTCCACTTGGCCGGGACCGGGTTGGACTTCTTGTTGTAGCGGACCACGATCCACAGCAGCAGTCCGAGCACGAACAGGCTGATCACGACGATGATCGGCAGCAGAATCAGGTCGTGGAAGACATGAACCTGATGCTTCAGCGGTGAGGCGGCCGGCTGCAGGCCGATTCCGCCGGGGGTGGGTTGCCCCAGCAATTCCTCGGCGCGGACCCCACCCGCGGCCATCGCCGTCATTACGACGGCGGCGAAAGCTGCAAACAGCCCCCGCATCCCCTTCACCTTCGCGTTCATGCGCCTCACGTCCGTTTCGCCGGTTCCTGGAACGCCGGCAGTCAGGAGCTACTCGGCGGCAGGCCCGGCCCGCTTGCGCGCGCCATTGATCCCACCCGTCCCTTTCGCCTTTTCAGGCCCGGTGCATACGCGCTGGAACCCGGATTGCCAAGCGGCTCAAGGGCAACCCGACATGGGCCGGGCGACGCTCGTGAATTCGCCCCGCTATCATGTGTGAACAGCTACCTTGCATTAGTCAGTATCATGCGTTAGAAGGGTCTCAGGTTTGGGAATGGAAAACGTGACCGAAACTATCGAAATCCAACTGAAAAAGGGCGTTCTGGCGCTCTGCGTACTGGCCTTGCTGTCGCGCGCCGACAGCTACGCCTACGAGATCGCCAGCCGTCTCGCGAAGGACATCGACATGGGGGAAGGCACTATCTACCCGCTCATGCGTCGCTTGCAGGCGGACGGGCTGGTCGAGACCTATCTGGTGGAGTCGCCGAGCGGGCCGCCGCGGAAATACTACCGGCTCACCGACGCCGGCCGCGGCAGCTTCGCGCAGCAAAAGACCGAATGGGCCGCCTTCACCCGCGCCGTCGACGACATTCTGGGAGCAGGGGCATGACACGCGACGACTTCATGGCGAGACTTCGCCGTGGCCTGATGGGCATGCCCGTCGCCACGATCGACGATATCGCCGCCGACTATGACACCCACTTCGCCGACGCCCAGGCGGCCGGTCGCAGCGAGAAGGAGGTCGCCGACGCGCTCGGCAGCCCCGACCGTCTCGCTCGCGAACTCCGCGCCGAAGCCGGCCTGAAGAAGTGGGAGGAGCAGAAGAACCCGTCCGCCGCCGCCGCCGCCGTCTTCGCGGTGCTGGGACTGGGCGCGATCGACATCATCGTCCTGCTGCCGATCCTGATGGGCGTGGTGGGGGCGATCTTCGGCTTCTACATCGCGGTGATCGCCGGCTTCTTCGCCGGCGGCGTGGTGTTCGCGGCCGGACCGTTCGCTGACTTCCCGGGTGGTCCCGGCGCGGCAGTCCTTGGCGGGATCGGCATCATGGCCATCTCGACCTCGATCGGCGCGTTGGTGACCCTCGTCACGATTGGACTGGTCAACGCCCTGGTCTGGTACGCCCGACTTCACTACCGGCTGCTCAAGCCGGCCATCGATCCGCAAGGCTGAGGAGCTGGCCATGATCCGCGTTCTGATCATCATCGCCGTGGCGAGCTTCGTGCTGGCTGTCGGCTGTCTTTCCGGAGCGTTCGCCATCGGCGGCCGCGACATTATCGAGCACGGCTGGAGCTTCCCGGCCGACATCCATGTCTCCGACGGAGACGAAGGTGACCATGTGCGAATCTCGGTCGGCGGCGATCGGGATCTGGGGCCCGACGTCACGAAGGACCTCGGCTGGGCCGGCGGGCCGAGCCTTCTGATCAACCTGCCTGCCGAGGTCTCCTATGTGCAGGGGCCTGTGGCGAAGATCACGGTCACCGGCCCCAAGGCGCTGGTTGACCGTGTGACCATCGTTGACGGCAGCCTTCGCTTCGAGCCCTCGGAACCGGATTCGCGGATCACCGTCCGAGGTCGCGGCGTCGGCCTCGACACCATCCGGGAGGGCCTGAAGATAACGGTCACAGCCCCGGCCGTGACGAAGTTCGTGCTCAACGGCTCGCCGTCGCTCAGCCTGGCCGCCTACGACCAGCCCGAACTGGCCATCGAGATCAACGGGTCAGGCGAGGTGTCCGGCAACGGCAAGACCCAGGCCCTGTCGCTGACCATCGCCGGGTCGGGTGACGCAAGCCTGGCCGACCTCCAGGCCCAGAACGCAACGGTCAGTCTGGCGGGCAGCGGTGACGCCGAAATCTCGGCCAAGGGCGCGGTGCAGGTCGAGATCGCCGGCAGCGGCGATGTCACGCTGAGCACCAAACCCGCCAGCCTGAGCAGCAATATCAACGGATCCGGCGATCTCCATCTGCCGAACTGATGACGGATGCGGTCGAACGCCCTACCTGTAGGGCATGACCGCATCCGTTCTCGCTCCCTCGCTGCTCGACTCCGCCGGAGTCGATCCTGACCGCGCCCGCGAAATCCTCGGCGAAGCCCTCGCCGGGGCCGACGACGGGGAGCTGTTTCTCGAACGCAGCGAGAGCGAAGCCTTCGTCTTCGACGACGGCCGCCTGAAGACGGCGTCCTACGACAGTGGCGAAGGCTTTGGCCTGAGGGTCGTGGCCGGTGAAACGGCCGGCTACGCGCACGCCAGCGAAATCTCCGAGGCGGCCATCCGCCGCGCCGGCGACTCGGCGAAGCTGGCCCGCCGGGGATATTCCGGCGTCGCCGCCGAAGCGCCGCGCGCCACCAACACCAAACTCTACGGAGAGGACGACCCCGTCGCCTCGCCCGGTTTCTCCGACAAGGTCGCCCTGCTGCAGGAAATCGACGCCTTTGCCCGCGCCCGCGATCCGCGCGTGGTGCAGGTCATGGCCTCGATGGCCGGCGAGCGTCGCACGGTGGAAATCCTGCGCGCCGACGGGCGGCTGATTCGCGACGTCCGCCCGCTGGTGCGGGTGAACGTACAGGTCACGGTCGAACGGGACGGCCGTCGGGAAACCGGCACCTCCGGCGCCGGCGGCCGGGCAGGCTTCGAGGCCTGGATTTCGCCGGACAAATGGCAGGAACAGGTCGACGCGGCCCTGCACCAGGCGCTTGTCAATCTCGACGCTGTCGACTGTCCGGCCGGCGAGATGGACGTGGTGCTCGGCCCGGGCTGGAACGGCGTGCTGCTGCACGAAGCCGTCGGGCACGGGCTGGAAGGCGACTTCAACCGCAAGGGCCTGAGCGCCTTCTCCGGCCGAATCGGCGAGCGGGTGGCCGCAATCGGCGTCACGGTGTTCGACGACGGAACCATCCCAGGTCGCCGCGGCTCGCTGACCATCGACGACGAAGGCACGCCGACCGAACGCACCATCCTGATCGAGGACGGTATCCTCGTCGGCTACATGCATGACCGGATGAGCGCTCGACTGATGGGCCTGACGCCGACCGGCAACGCCCGCCGCGAGTCCTACGCCCACATGCCCATGCCCCGGATGACCAACACCGGCATGCTCGGCGGCGACCACACCCAGGCCGAGATGATCGCCTCGACCAAACGCGGCATCTTCTGTGCCCACCTGGGCGGCGGCCAGGTCGACATCACCAATGGCAAGTTCGTGTTCCAGTGCACCGAAGCCTGGCTGATCGAGGACGGCAAGCTGACCACGCCGGTCAAGGGCGCCAGCCTGATCGGCGACGGGCCGTCGGCTCTGACGCGCATCACCATGATCGGCGACGACTTCGCAATGGACCCAGGCATCGGCGTCTGTGGCAAGGGAGGCCAGGGCGTCCCGGTCGGCGTCGCCCAGCCGTCGCTGAAGATCACCGGGCTAACCGTCGGCGGGACCGCGGTGTGACACCGCATCGCCAGGTGATCGGCGGAAACCTTTCGCCGATTTAATGCACATTTCGGGCTTGTAACGTGCCCCGGCGGCGATCGCCGGTCAGGTTCCCCTTCAATCCGGGCCGGGGGGCCAAAGGGGGACGTCCTTCATGAGCCAATTGCTCCTCGCCTTGCTTGCCGCCGCACCTGAGGCCGCCGTGGTCCAGCCGGCCGAAGCGACCGGTGTGACGCCGTATCCGGCAACTTTCTTCAGCGCCGCCCAGCCCAATTCCGCCATGGACATGATCGCCCGCATCCCGGGCTTCTCGTTCGACGGCGGCAGCGACGTTCGCGGCTACGGCGGCGCGGCCGGCAATGTGCTGATCGACGGCCAGCGCCCGGCGACCAAGAGTGAAGGCCTTGAGGACTCCTTGCGCCGCATCCAGGCCGGCCAGGTCGAGCGGATCGACATCATCCGCGGCGGCGCGCCCGGCATCGACATGCAGGGCAAGACGGTCATCGCCAATGTCATCCTGCGCAAGGACCAGAGCGGTCAGTGGCTGTTCGCCGTGGCCGACATCTTCTACCAGGACGGCCGCTCCGCCCCGGCCATGCGCTTTGAGGGCACGCACAAGTTCGATGGCGACAAGACCTTTGACTGGTCGGCCCTCGCGTTCACCTTTGTCGATGACGGCGCCGGCGAGGGCCCCCGAACGCTGATCAGCCCGACCGGAACCCTGCTTCGAGAAAGCCGGTCCGACGAGACGGGCGGTGGCAGCGGCCTGACCCTCAAGAGCGGGCTCAAGACCCCGTTGCTGGGCGGCCGCCTTGCCCTCAATACGAAGTATGATCGCGAGCACTACGAGTGGTCGCTGAATGATTTCATCGCCATTCCCGCCGCCGGCCGCCTGGCCGTCAACGACGACAATGTCGCCGAGTCGGGCGAGATCGGCGCCAACTGGGAGCGCGCCCTTGGGCCGAAGGCGAAGTTCGAGTTCACCGGCCTGTTCCAGCGCCGCTATGGCGACTTTTCGTCCGCCTTCTCGGACGGCTCCGACGACGGCGTGTTCAGCCAGCAAAACGAGTCCGGCGAGAGCATCTTGCGCGGCGTGCTGCGGTATACGATGAGCCCGACCTGGTCTCTGGAAGGCGGCGGCGAGCTGGCCTTCAACTTCCTCGACAGCGCCCAGGAGTATGTCGAGAACGGCGTGCCCGTGACCCTGCCCGCCGCCAATGTGCGGGTCGAGGAGCGGCGCGGCGAGACGTTCGGCGCCTCCACCTGGCGCCTGTCTCCGAAGCTGTCCGTCGAGGCGGGGTTGCGGATCGAGGTCTCGACCATTTCCCAGACCGGCGACACCAATCTGGAGAAGTCGTTCGTCTACACCAAGCCGCGCCTGGCGGTGACCTGGTCGCCGACGCCGGTCGACCAGTTCCGCCTGCGCATTGAGCGCGAAGTCGGCCAGCTGGACTTCGGCGACTTCGTCTCCTCGGTGGCATTCTCGACGGGCACAGGCACTGCGGGCAACGCCGACCTGGAACCGTCGAAGACCTGGGTTGTCGAGGCCGCCTACGAGCGCAAGTTCTGGAAGGACGGTGCGATCGTGTTCACGGCCGTCCACGAGCAGATCACTGACGCCACCGATCGTGTGCCGATCATCGGTCCGGGCTTTGCCTTCGACGCGCCGGGCAACATCGGCGACGGGACCAGTGACACCCTGTCGATCTCGCTGAACCTGCCGCTGGTGCGGATGGGCGTGCCGGGCGGGTTGCTGCGCACCACGGCCGACTGGCGCAAGTCAGAGGTGACGGATCCGGTTACCGGTGAATCGCGCCGTATCAGCGGCCAGCGGCCGTTCACCGCTGAAATCCACTTCTCGCAGGATCTGCCCCGCTACAAGACCCAGTGGGGAATCGAGACCTTTGTCGGCTGGGAGCAGCGCTTCTACCGGTTCGACCAGATCGAGACGGTCGAACTGGGGACCTGGTTCGAGGTCTATGCCGAATACAAGCCGCGCCCGAATCTGAGCCTGCGGGTCGAGATGCAGAACCTGGCCGGACGGGACCTCACCCGGACCCGGGACGTGTTTGGCGGGCCGCGCAATACCTCCGGCCTCGCCTTCGTCGATCACCGGCCCCTGAGCTTCGACCCGTTCATCTACTTCCGGATCCGCCACACCTTCAGCTGAGGCGAACAGGACCCTTCGGCCGCGCGCGCCTCGACCCCTCGTGGATCGGCCGAAGAAGAAGGGCCCCGGGATTGCTCCCGGGGCCCTTTGTCGTTTCGGTGCTGATCGGGTGGATCAGTGCGGCATCGACTGCCGGTCACCATCGAGCTCCGGGTGCGTGGTCCTGCTGACGCCGACGTGGCCCCAGTTTTTCACCATGAAGCTGATCAGGATGAAGAATATCCCGACGCCGATCCCGGCCCAACCCAGCTTGCCGAAGCCGTCCAGCGAAGTCGCGAGGGCGCCTGCCGGGTCGAGCACCTGGCCGCCCACCGTCTCTGAGCCCATGGCCCCGGCGATGATGCCGCCGACATACTGGGCGATGGAACTGGACAGGAACCAGACCGCCATCATGAACGACACCACCGAGGGCATCGAGAGCTTGGTGATCTCCGACAGACCCACGGGCGACAGGAACAGCTCGCCAGTGGTGTGCAGCAGGTAAAGGACGCCCAACATGACCAGCGGCATCTGGAATGCAGAATTGGCCATGCCGGCGCCCCAGACAATCACCATGAATCCGAGGCCGACCTGGACCAGGCCGAGGCCAAACTTCATCACAGGGTTCGGGTCGCGGTTGTGCTTGCCGAGGAACAGCCACAGCGCCGCGAAGATCGGCGCGAAGATCAGGATGAAGCCGGCATTGAACGATCCCGTCTGAGCGGCGGTGATGCCCATGTCGATCCAGCGAATGTTGTCCGGAACGCCCGGCGCCATGACCATGTCACGGGTGCCGAAGAAGAAGCTCTGGCCGAACAGGTCTACCGTGAAGGGCGAGCTGATCAGTGACAGGTCGACGTTACGGTCGGCAAACAGGCTAAGCGAGGTGCCTGCCTGTTCGAACAGCGTGAAGAACACCACCGCGCCGAAGATCAGGATCATCGCCAGCATCATGCGCTGGCGCTGCACCCAGGTCTTGCAGATGACGGCGATGATGAAGACCACGGCCGCCAGCGAAGCGAGAATGCTCGCGATCAGCACCAGGCCGACGACGGCGTTACGCTGGACCAGCAGCCAGATCACGCCAACGCCGAGAATGCCGAGGATGTAGATGAGGTTTTCGCGGTTGAGCGGGCCGATGAAAGGCTTGGCCAGCAGCTCGGGATTGGGCGGTTCGCCCTTGCCCTCGAGCAATGGCCTACCCAGCACGAACACGATGTAGCCGAGCAGCATGCCGACGCCAGCGAGTCCGAAGCCCCAGCCCCAACCATACGTCTGGCCGAGATATCCGCACAGGATGGAGGCCCAGAAGGCGCCGAGGTTGATGCCATAGTAGTAGAGGGTGAAGCCTGGATCGCGTCGCGGGTCGCCGTCAGGGTAGAGCTGTCCGACGATCGTCGAGATGTTAGGCTTCAGGAAGCCGACGCCCATAATGATCAGCGAAATGGCCAGGAAGAAGATGTTCACGTAGGTCGCGTCGCGCGTCTCCTTCAACTCGTAGGAGCCCTCCGCGAGGGCCGCGGGCAGCGGCGAGGCGGCGGGCAGATCCTTGACCGCAAGACCACCCTTTTCACCGGCTGCGAAAGAGTAGCAGCCGTCCCCGATCTTGATGCAGGCCTTGTCGTCTGCGTTGTGGCTCAATTCGTACGCTGCGCCCTGATAATTGAGTGTCTGCAGGGCGGGCTTGCCTTCAATGGCCATCATGCCGTGGCCGGCGACGAGCAGCAGGGCGCCGAAGGCGATGGCCTTGCGGGTGCCGAGGAACCGATCCGCCATCAGACCGCCCACCAAGGGCAGCAGATAGACCAGCGAAGTGTAGGAGCCGTAGGTGGAACCGGCTCGCGCGTCGTCGAACAGGAAATGCTGGGTCAGGAAGAAGATCAGGATGCCGCGCATGCCGTAGTAGGAGAAGCGCTCCCACATCTCGGTGAAGA
>JBKJII010000212.1:0-10245 GCA_046598505.1 Caulobacter sp.
GAAGATCTGTATCAGCGCCGGCGAGCACGACATGGCGGACAACATCGTCCACCTGGACCTGGCCCACATCGAAGGCGCCCCGGCCGGGGTGAAGGGCATCAGCCTGTTCATCGTGCCCAAATACCTGCCCAAGGCCGACGGTTCTGTGGGCGAGCGCAACGAGGGCGTGAAGTGCATCGGCCTCGAAGACAAGATGGGCATCCACGGCAACGCCACCTGCGTGATGCAGTACGAGGAGGCCAGGGGCTTCCTGATCGGCGAGGAAAACAGCGGCCTGCGCATCATGTTCGTCATGATGAACGAGGCCCGCATCGGCGTCGGCCTGCAGGGCATCGCCCAGGGTGAGGCCGCCTACCAGGCCGCCCGCGACTTCGCCAGGGACCGCCTTCAGGGACGCTCCCTCACCGGTCCGAAGAACCCCGACGGCCCCGCCGACCCGATCATCGTCCACCCTGACGTACGCCGCATGCTGCTCGACAGCCGCTCGGTCATCGAGGGCGGACGCGCCTTCCTGTTCTGGACCGCGCTGAACGGCGACCTGGCCCACGGCCACCCGGACGAAGCGGTTCGCCAGAAGGCCGGCGATTACATGGGCCTGCTGACCCCCGTGCTGAAAGGCTACCTGACCGACAAGGGCTTCAAGGCCTGTGTCGACGGCATGCAGGTGCACGGCGGCAGCGGCTTCACCGAGCATTTCCCGGCCAGCCAGTATCTGCGCGACTGCCGTATCGCCCTGATCTACGAGGGCACCAACGGCGTCCAGGCGCTCGACCTTGTCGGCCGCAAACTGGCTGCAAACGGTGGCCGGGCGGTGATGAGCTTCTTCGCCGAGATCGACGCCTTCGTCGAAGAGAACGCCGCCGACGCCAGGCTGAAGCCGTTCCTCGACGGCCTGGCGGCAGCCAAGGCCCAGCTGCAGGACGGCACGATGTGGTTGATGCAGAACGGTCTGCAGAACCCGGACAACGCCGGCGCCGCCTCGACCGACTACATGCATCTCTTCGGCATCACGGGCCTCGCCTACATGTGGGCGTTGATGGCCAGGGTCTCGCTGGCGAAGATCGCGGCCGGCGACACCGATCCCTTCTACGCCAGCAAGATTTCGGTTGGCGCCTACTTCCTCGAGCGCATCCTGCCGGACGCGGGCGCGCACCTGACCAAGCTGAAGACCGGCTCGGCCAACATGATGTCGATCCCGGCGGAGGCCTTCTGATGGGTGTCCTCAACCTTGAGCGGACGCCCTCGCTGGCCGAAGAGGACATCGTCATCTTCGAGGACGCCGTCGGCAGGTTCTTCGATGACCGCGCGCCGGAGTCCCGGGTCGCCAAATGGCGCGAGGACGGCAAGGTCGAGCGGGTGTTCTGGAACGAGGCGGCCGAGGCCGGCCTGTCCTGCCTGTCGATCCCCGAGGAATACGGCGGCATGGGCGGTGACTACCGCCATGAAGTCATCCTCATGGAACAGCTGGGCGCCAAGGGGGTCGACGGCTTCGGCCTGTCGCTGCACAACGCCATCGTCGCGCCCTACGTCTTCCATTGCGGGACCGAGGAGCAGAAGCGCCGCTGGCTGCCGAAGATGGCGACCTGCGAGTTCGTGACCGCCATCGCCATGACCGAACCCGGCGCCGGGTCCGACCTGCAGGGCATCAAGACCACGGCCCGGATGGACGGCAACGCGTACGTCATCAACGGCTCGAAGACCTTCATCACCAACGGCCAGACGGCCAATTTCGTCATCGTCGTCTGCAAGACCGACCCGACCCAAGGCGCGCGCGGCACCTCGCTGATCGTGGTCGAGACCGACCAGGCCGAGGGCTTCGAACGGGGTCGCAACCTCGACAAGCTGGGCCAGGAGGCGGCCGACACCTCGGAACTGTTCTTCAACGAGGTCCGGGTGCCGGCGACCAACCTGCTCGGCGGCGGAGAGGGGCAGGGCTTCTTCCAGCTGATGAGCCAACTGCCGCAGGAGCGGCTGAACATTGCCGTCCAGGCCATCGCGACGATCGAGCGGGCGCTGGCCCTGACCATCGACTACGTCAAACAGCGTGACGCTTTCGGCAAGAAAATCATCGACTTCCAGAACACCCAGTTCGAGCTGGCCGAGTGCAAGACCGAGGCGACGGTCGCCCGGGTGTTCGTCGATCACTGCATCGAAGCCCATCTGAAGGGCAAGCTGGATGCGGCCACCGCCTCGATGGCGAAGTACTGGCTGACGGATCTGGAGAACAAGATCGTTGATCGCTGCCTGCAGCTGTTCGGCGGCTTCGGCTACATGGCTGAATACCCGATCGCGCGCATGTACCGCGACAGCCGGGTTCAGCGGATCTACGGCGGCACCAACGAGATCATGAAGGTGCTGATCGCCAGGACGCTCTGATGGCCATCGACCACATCTCCATCGCGGTCAGCGATCTCGAAAGGAGCGCGGCCTTCTACGAGGCCGTGCTGGCGCCGCTGGGCTACACGCGCATGGTGGTCCGGCCGACCACGGTCGGGTTCGGCAAGCGGTTTCCCGAAGTCTGGCTGAACCATCGGCCGAGCATGACCCGGGCCGATCCGGACACCGGCCATCACGTCTGCCTGCGGGCCTCTTCACCTGAAGCCGTGGATGTCTTTTACGCAGCGGCCCTGGCCAACGGGGGAGCGGATGCCGGTGCGCCCGGCCCGCGTCAGGCGGCCATGACCCCCTACATCGGCGCCTTCATCCTCGACCCCGACGGGGCAAAGCTGGAAGCCGCCTGTTTCCCGAGACCCGCGTAGTGGCCGGCTACACCGCCACGATCGACTGGTCGCTGAAGCCGGGCGAAGACTTTGTCGCCGGGCGCTATTCGCGGGGCCACACCATCGCTTTCGACGGCGGCGTCACCATCGCCGGGTCGTCCTCGCCGAGCGTCGTGCCGCTGCCCTGGTCGGTGGCCGAGGCGGTAGATCCCGAGGAGATGCTCGTGGCCGCCCTGAGCAACTGCCACATGCTCACCTTCCTGCACAAAGCCCGCGAGGCCGGGTTTGTCGTGACCCGCTATCGCGACGAGGCGGCCGGCGTCATGCGCAAGACCGCCGAGGGCAAGATCGCGCTGACGGAGGTCACGCTGCGCCCCGACATCGCCTTCGAAGGCGCCGCGCCGGACGCCGCGCAGTTGGCGGCCCTTCACCACGCTGCTCACGAGGACTGTTTCATCGCCAGTTCGGTGAAGACAGAGGTCGTGGTCGAGGCCCCGCTTCCGGGCTGACGCCATCGTTGCGAATTCAATTAACCACTTCGAAAACCCGCGATCTTTCACTGAGTCTTAGGGAGACTGGCTGCAACGTCGTCCCAAGACCGGGAGAAGTCGGCGTGATGAAGAGCGTGGAACAGGCAGACAAGTTCGGAATTGCGGCGTCCGCCAAGGCGCGTCGCCGTCATCTGTCGATGCGTCTGGCGACCGCAGTGATCGTCGGCGCCGTGCTGCATTTCGGTCTGGGCTGGTGGATGACCTGGGTCTGGTCGACCGCCTATGTCGCGACACAGCTGCTCGAGGCCTGGGCGACGCCCCGCCTGATGAAAACCCCCATCAACACGCCGGCCGAGGCGGCCAATGTCGCCGTGGTTCTGTTCTTCCCGGGCTCGCTGGTCTTCGGCGGCCTCGCGGTGGCGCTGTGGCTCAGCGTGCCCGGCTATGGTCCGGCGCTCGGCGTGGCGGTGATCGCCAGCGCCATGATCAACCTGATCGCGCTGAGCCGTGGCTCGCGCCTGGCCTTCGCCGCGTCGGCGACGCCGTACGGCCTCTACCTGCTGGTCATGCCGATGCTCGACTACGGCCGCATCGCCGGCCCGTTGTTGACGACGATGATGATCGCCGTCGGCCTGATCATGCTCAATATCATCGGCGCCTGGATCAGCACCGAGGAAGCGCGTCGCGCCCAGATACAGGCCAACGAAGAGGCTGATCGTCGCCGGGCCGAGGCCGAGGCGGCGGTCGAGGCCAAGTCCGCCTATCTGGCGATGATCAGCCATGAACTGCGCACGCCGATCAGCGCCATCCTCGCCGGCGCCGGCGAACTGGAACGCACTTCGCCCGGACAGGGCCGCGCCCAGGCGCGCCTGATCAAGGGCGCCGGCCAGATGATGCGTGGCCTGCTCGACGACCTTCTCGACCTGTCAAAGATCGAGGTCGGGAGGATGGAGGTCGAAAGCGTGGCCTTCGATCTGAGGGCCGTGACCAGCGAGGCCCTGCGCATGTGGCGGCCCGAGGCGCGCCACAAGGGCCTGAAGCTGCGGGTCGAGGGCGCGCACAGTCTGCCGGACTGGGTGATGGGCGATCCGACCCGCATCCGTCAGGTGCTCAACAATCTGATTTCCAACGCCTTGAAGTTCACGGCCAAGGGCTCGATCACCCTGCGCCTGTCGGCCGAGCCGACCGGTGAAGGCTGGGCTGTTCAGGTCGCCGTGGCCGACACTGGCCCGGGCATGACACCCGATCAGGTGGCGCGCCTGTTCACGCCGTTCGACCAGCTCGACGCTGGCACCGCGCGCAAGCATGGCGGCTCGGGCCTGGGCCTGGCCATCAGCCGCGAACTGGCCCGCCTGATGGGCGGCGAGCTGACGGCCTCCAGCGCTCCCGGCGAGGGTGCGGTGTTCACGCTGAATCTCACGCTGTCGAAGGCGGAAGCCCCGGCTGCCGAGGCGGCGCCCGACGCGGTGTCGGCGCGCGTGCTGGTCATCGATGATCACGTCATCAACCGGCAGGCCATCGCGCTGGTGCTGGCGCCGCTGGGCATTGTTCCGGAGACCGCGGCCTCGGCCGAAGAGGGGCTGGAGCGGCTGGCGCGCGAAACGTTCGATGTCGTTCTGATGGACGTCTACATGCCCGACATGGACGGCCGCGAAGCCACACGCCGCCTGCGCGCAGTTGCCGGGCCGAACCAGGCCGTTCCGGTCATCGCCATCACCGCCTCGGCCACCGAACGCGACTGGGAAGCCTGTCGCGCGGCCGGCATGACCGGTCACGTGGCCAAACCGATCGAGCCCGCATCGCTTTTTGCGGCGCTGGATGAGGCGCTGGCGGGTGTCGAGGAACGGGTGGCGGCCTGATTTCCTTTGTCATCCCGGACGGCCCGAAGGGACGATCCGGGGACCCGGATTGAATCCCGGGCTCGATGGATGAAGCCGAATCTGGGTCGCGGATCTTCGCTGCGCTACGGCCGGGATGACAGTCGCAGCATCGTTCCAAGCCGCGCCGTCAGCGCCGCCTCGTCCTTCAGATCACATTCCCAGATCACTTCGACGCGCCAGCCGGCGGCTTCGAGGGCGACGCGGGTGGCGATGTCGCGGCCGCGGTTGCGGCTGACCTTGCCCAGCCAGTAGTCGCGGTTGGCCTTGGGCACCCGCCCGCCGCGCGCGCAGTCGTGGCCATGCCAGAAGCAGCCGTGAACGAAAATCGCCAGACGCCGACCGGCCATGACGATATCCGGCTTGCCGGGCAGGTCCGTGCGCTGGAGCCGGTAGCGGGCGCCGAGGCCCGTCAGCAGACGGCGCACGGTCTTCTCCGGACCCGTGTCGCGCCCCTTGACCCGTCGCATGACGGCCGAGCGTTTCGCCGGGTCGAAGACGTCGGTCATGGCCGGGTGGCGTCCGTCCAGCGGCTCAGGCGCGCCGTACCCGTCAGGATCGCGGCACCGAACTGACGGATTCCGGGAGTGATGGACAGGGGCGTGAACAGCCAGCGCCGGACGGCGGCCCAGAAGGTCCCGTGGGACTGGAACAACGGCGTCATGGCCCAGGAGACAAACTGGTAGGGCATGACGTGCCAGCGCCGGCTCGTCTCGTAGGCCCGGGCAGTGACCGCCACCGACCTGGTCGCGACGGCGAAGCGTTCGCCGAGTTCCACCGTGTCGACAAGCGCCAGATTGGCGCCCTGGCCGAGCTGTGGGCTGGTGCCGTGGGCCGCGTCGCCGATCAGCAGGGTCGCGTCCCGGCTCCAGCGGCCGACCCAGACGTCGCGATAGGCGGCGCGGGCCATGACCTGGGGCCCCTCGAGGGTTTCCAGCAACGGCGCGACGGCGGGCCAGAGCGAGCGCACGCGGGCTTTCCAGGCGTCAAAGTCGCCCGCGAAGAAGGCGTCCATGTCGGCGGTGGGCAAGGACCAGAACAGACTGACCAGAGGCGTCTCGCCGCCGTCCGGGCCATGGCCGACGGGCAGGACCCCGACCATCACCTCGGCCCGGTTGTAGATCTGGCGCAGCGCCCCGGTCCACTGGCGGTCGGGGTCCGGCGCATTGGCCCAGACCGCGCCCCAGGGGTAGGGCCGGGCGCGGGCTTGCGGCTTGACCAGGGCCCGCAGACTTGAAGCCGAGCCGTCGGCGATGACCGCCAGGTCGAACGGGCCATGGGCGCGTCCGGCGGCGTCGTGCAGAACCGGCCGTGCGTAGTCCTCGATCCGCGTGATCCGCGCGCCGGTAATCAGAGCCACCCCGGCCGGACCGAGGGTCTGATGGAGCGCGTCGAACAGCACCCCGCGGTGGATGCCGATGCCGTGGCCGTCCCTGCGCCAGTCGGCGTAGTCGACGTCGAGCACCTTGCGGCCGGCGACGTCGCGGCCGTCCAGCCGGTCGATCCGGGCGCCGCGCTCGCGGATGTGGGCGCCGAGGCCCAGGGTCTCCAGCGCCTTCAGGCCGGTCGGTTGCAGCAGCAGGCCCGAACCGACAGGGCGGGGGGCGTCGACGGCCTCCAGCAGGGTGACGTCATGACCGCGCCGGGCCAGCGCCAGGGCCGCGCCCATGCCGCCGACCCCGCACCCGACGACACCGATTTTCAAGGGCGGGCAGCCTTCACGAGCGGCTACAGCCCTTCGAACAGGGCGGTCGACAGGTAGCGCTCGGCGAAGCTGGGGATGATGGTGACGATCAGCTTGCCGGCGTACTCGGGCCGCGACGCCAGGTCGAAGGCCGCCGTCAGGGCCGCGCCGGACGAAATGCCGACCGGGATGCCCTCCACTGCCGCACATTTGCGGGCCATGGCGATGGCGTCGTCGTTGCTGACCTTGACGATGTCGTCGATCACGCCGCGGTCGAGGATGCCCGGCACGAAGCCCGCGCCGATGCCCTGGATCTTGTGCGCGCCCGGCTGACCGCCGGACAGCACCGGCGAGGCTTCCGGCTCCACGGCGACCATCTTCAGCGACGGCTTGCGGGCCTTGAGCACCTGGCCGACGCCGGTGATGGTGCCGCCGGTGCCGACGCCGGAAACCACCGCGTCGACCTTGCCGTCGGTGTCGTTCCAGATTTCCTCGGCCGTCGAGACGCGGTGGATCAGGGGGTTGGCCTCGTTCTCGAACTGCTGGGGCATGACCGCGCCCGGATGCTCGTCGAGGATTTCCTGGGCCCGGGCCACGGCGCCGCGCATGCCCTTTTCGGCCGGGGTCAGCTCAAGCCGCGCGCCGAGGATCAGCAGCATCTTGCGCCGTTCCATCGACATGCTTTCGGGCATCACCAGCGTGATCCTGTAGCCCTTGGCGGCGGCCACGAAGGCCAGGGCGATGCCGGTGTTGCCGCTGGTCGGCTCGACGATCATGCCGCCGGGCTTCAGGTGACCCTCAGCCTCCAGCCATTCGATCATCGACACGCCGATGCGGTCCTTGACCGAGTTCATCGGGTTGAAGAATTCCAGCTTGCCGACGACCTCGGCCCTCGGCTTCAGCTCGGCCATCAGGTTCGGCAGCCGGACAATCGGCGTATCGCCGACGGTGTCGAGGATGGAGTCAAAGATCTTGCCGCGGCCGGCGCGCCTGTAGCGGGCGGCGTCGTACTTGGTCATGGGGAGGTCTCCGGAAGCAGTCGCCCTTGTCGCGAAGAAAACTATAGCGCCGGGATAGGGTTGTCAGCGCTCATTCGGCGGCGAGGATCGTCGTTTCAGCATCGACCAGCAGGGGCTCCAGCAACCGCGACGCCAGCCAGCGCACGACCGGTAGGGCCACACCGTCGCCAATGACGTGGAAGGCTGCCGTGCCCGACTTCGGCAGGCGATAGCTGTCGGGCAGGCCCATCAGCCGGGCGCCTTCGCGGGGCGTCAGCAGGCGGGACCGGATCGCGCCGTCCAGCGCCACCACCACCGACTGGCGGGAGGAGCCGCCGCGGGCCGTGCGCAGGCAGCCGGCGAGGCCGTCGGTGCGGACCTCCGCCTGGGGCGTGCCGGACCGGGTGCGCCGGTAGACCGCGCCCACCGTCCGGCCGTCGCCGGTCATCAGGCGCGCGAGGTTCAGCGGCGTCATCTGGTCGAGCATCCGCCGGGTCTGGACCGGCGAACGCCAGGAGACGGCGACATCATCTTCGAGCAGGGCGGCAAGATCGGTGTTGCGCGCGGGCGGCGCCGGCAGGTTCCACCAGACCCATTGTCCTTGAAGGTCGGCAGGCAGGCGGGCATGGGCCTGGGCCACCGCACGGGTCTGGAAGGGCCCCTGACCCGTCAAGGCCTGCGCGGGCGCGCGACGGGTGGCGATGACGAAGACCCGGGGACGGGACTGGGGGGTGAAGCGCGCGGCGTCGATCTCCAACGCGCCGAAGCGGTAGCCCTGGTCCGACAAGGCGCGGCAGAGCGCGGTGAAGTCCTTGCCGCCGTTCGAGGTCAGCAGGCCGACGACATTCTCGACCACGATCGCCCGCGGCGCGCGGCCCTCGGCGGCGAGCGCCACCATCAGCTTCCAGAAGCCGAAGAAGGCCGAGGACCGGCCGCCTACGAGGCCTGCGCGCGCGCCGGCGAGGCTGAAGTCCTGACAAGGGCTCGAGGCCCAGGCGAGATCGGCGCAGCCGGGCAGGGCGGCGGGCTTCACCTGCCAGACATCGCCCTCGTGGAAGTGCTCGCCCGCGTCTGCGTGGTTGTCGCGATAGGTGGCCGCCTTCACCGGGTCGAAGTCATTGGCGAACAGGCAGGACCAGCCGTCCCCCAACCCGAGGCGGGCCATGCCGCCGCCGGCGAAGAATTCGTAGAAACCGAGAGGGGCGTTCCGACTCATCAAAAGCGAGCGTAACCTGATCCGGCCCTATCGAGGAGAAGCCGTCGTGCGCCCAATCGTCGTCCTGTCCGCCGCCGCCCTGTGGCTGGCCGCCTGTTCACCCGAAGCGCCCGGAGGCGGCGATGCCGTGCCGCCGGCCGATGCGCCCGCCCCCGCCCCGGCGCCAGCTCCCGCGGCCGAACCGGGCGCCGCGTTCAAGGTCGACTTCAGCGCGCGCGGCAATGAGCCGTTCTGGCGGGTGGACATCAAGGGGACCAACGTCGTCCTGACCCGGCCCGACGCGCCGGCTGCGACGGCGACCAACGCGGGCCTCGCCGCAACCGATGCCCAGGCGACCTGGACGGCGCAAGCCGGCGCAACGGCGGTCACGGTCACCCTGACGAAGGGCGACTGCTCCGACGGCATGAGCGATCTGAAATACAGCTATTCGGCCCAGGTGGTCTGGGGCGCCGAGACGTTGAAAGGCTGTGGCTTCCCGACAGCGGCCGAGCCGCGCGAAGGGCAGTAGCGAGCCCTAGCCCCGGCCCAGTTCAATCGTCGAGATCGACGACGCGCGGGCTTCCGAGCGGTGGTTGGGCATGGGCAGCAGCATGGCTATGGCGATGGCCAGAACGGTAGCGGCGGCGAAGGCGGCCTTGACGGCCATGGTCGACTCTCCTGTAGGCGCGACAAGGACACAATTACGCCTTCAGCCTTAACCGCCGATGAACGGGAAAGTTCCCGCCAAAGCAGAACGGCCCCCGGGGTGTCCCAGGGGCCGCCAGCCAAGCAAAGCGAGGCATAGATCAGTCATTCTCCAGCCGGTTGGCCAGAGAAACAGGCGTCTTGATCAGCTATAGATCTCAAAGAGGCCGGCGCCGCCTTGCCCGCCGCCGATGCACATGGTCACAACGCCCCACTTGGCCTTGCGACGGATGCCTTCCTGCAGCAGGTGGCCGGTGCAGCGGGCGCCGGTCATGCCGAAGGGGTGACCGATGGAAATCGAGCCGCCGTTGACGTTGTACTTGGCGGGATCGATGCCCAGCTTGTCGCGGCTGTAGAGGCACTGCGAGGCGAAGGCTTCGTTCAGTTCCCACAGATCGATGTCGTCGACCTTCAGGCCCTGACGGGCGAGCAGCTTGGGGACGGCGTAGACCGGGCCGATGCCCATCTCGTCAGGCTCGCAGCCGGCGACGGCCCAGCCCTTGAACACGCCGAGGGGCGACAGGCCGCGCTTGGCGGCCTCCTTGGCTTCCATGATCACCACGGCGGCGGCGCCG
>JBKJII010000318.1:0-1479 GCA_046598505.1 Caulobacter sp.
GCGGTCGAGTTCGGACGGCGGACCGCGCCAGACGATGCGGCCGGCGTCCAGCATGGCGATCTCGTCGGCGATGGTGCGCGCTGAAACGACATCATGGGTGATCGAGACGGCCGTGCAGCCGAGCCGCTTTACCTGGTCGACAATCAGCCGGTTGATCGTCTCGGCGGTCATCGGGTCAAGGCCCGTGGTCGGCTCGTCGAAGAACAGGATGCGCGGCCGGGCGACGATGGCGCGGGCCAGACCGACGCGCTTCTGCATGCCGCCGGACAGTTCCGATGGGTAGAGATCCGCCACCGCAGCCTCGAGCTGGACCTGGTCCAGCGCCTCCAGCGCCGCGCGGCGGGCGGCCTTGCGACCGCGGCCGTCGGCGTTGGTCAGGCGGAAGGCGACGTTCTCCCAGACCGTCAGGCTGTCGAACAGGGCCGCGCCCTGGAACAGCACGCCGGAGGCCCGGTAGAGCCTGCGCTGCTGGCCGCCGAAACGGCCCGAAAGCGGCTTGCCGTCAAACAGCACCACCCCGGCGTCCGGTCGCATCAGGCCGAGCGCCAGTTTCAGCGTCACCGACTTGCCCTGCCCCGAGCCGCCCATGATGACCAGCGACCGGCCGGCGTCGACGGTCAGATCGAGGCTGTTCAGCACCGCCTTGCCGCCGAAGCGCTTGCTGACCGCGCGCCACTCGAGGATCGGACCGGCCATGGTCATCGCTGGGTGAACAGGGTGGTCAGCAGGTAGTCGGCCGCGAAAGTCAGCACGCCTGACCAGACCATGGCCTGGGTCGCCGCCCGACCGACGCCGCGCGCGCCGCCGACAGCATGGTAGCCGTGGTAGCAGCCCATCAGGGTGACGATGAAGCCGAACACGGCGGCCTTGATCAGGCCGGACTCGACGTCCCAGGCCTCGACGAATTCGACGGTCGCGCGAGCGTAGATGGCCGGGTTGAAGCTCAGCGTCAGGGTCGAGACCAGCCAGCCGCCGGCGATGCCGATGATATCCGCCACGGCTGTCAGCAGCGGCAGGGTCGCGACGCCGGCCAGCAGCCGCGGCGCGACCAGATAGCGGAACGGGTCGGTCGACAGGGTGCGCATGGCGTCGAGCTGCTCGGTGGCGCGCATGGCCCCGATCTCCGCGGCGATCGTCGCGGCGACGCGGCCGGCCAGCATCAGGGCGGCCAGAACCGGCGCCAGTTCGCGTGTGATGCCCAGCGCGACGATCTGCGGCACGATCTGCTCGGCGTTGAACCGCCCCCCGCCGGTGTAGATGTTGAGGGCCAGGGCCGCGCCGGTGAACACCGCCGTCAGGCCGATAACCGGCAGGGACATGAAGCCGACGGCCACCATCTGGCGCGCAGTCTGTCCCCCGTACCAGGGCAGGGACAGGCAGCTGTAGAGCCCTCGTGCCGCAAACAGCGTCACCGATCCGACCAGCGTCATCAGCCCCAGGGTCAGGCGGCCGATCGCGGCGACCGGCGACAGGACCGTG
>JBKJII010000447.1:0-10987 GCA_046598505.1 Caulobacter sp.
TGCGCGTTAGCGGCGGCAGGGCGTGGTAGGCGCGGAAGATGTAGCCCGACCCGTCGACGAGATAGAGCCGCACGGGCTTGTCGCCCAGGCTGGGCGGGGCGGCGGTCGGGGCGGTCGCGTCGGCGTCGGTCATGCGTGCAGGATATCGGCGCGCGCGGCGTCGGTCATCCCGGGATCGGCGACATCAGCGTGTTCCTCTCCCGTAGGGAGAGGTGGCCCGGCGGAGCCGGGTCGGTGAGGGAGGAGCCGTCTGGCGTGTCTCGACACATCCACTGGTGTCTCCCTCTCCACCACCCTCCGGGTGGTCCCCCTCTCCCTCCGGGAGAGGAATTCTATGGAAGCCGCTCCAGCACCTCCGCCGCGAACACCGACAGCGTGTCGTCCCGCGCGCCCATGATGATGATCCGGTCGCCGGGCCTGGCCAGCGCGACCAGACGGTCGCCGCAGGCGGGGCGGTCGGCGCGAGCCTCGGCGGTGCGGCCGCCGGCGCGGATGTCGGCGGCGATGTCTTCGCTGGTCACCTCGCGGATGGTGGTCCCGCCGAAATAGACCGGCTCGGGCATCAGCAGCACGTCGTCCGATGAGAGACCGTCGAGAAAGCCGCGCACGAACTCCCTGCGCATCAACCGCAACGGGCCGAACCCGTGGGGCTGGAACATCACCAGCAACCGGCCCGGGAAGGTGTGCAGGGTGTCGAGCGTCGCGGCGATCTTGTCCGGGTTGTGGGCGAAGTCGTCGATGACGGTGATCCCGCCCTTGCTCCCGACGACTTCCAGCCGCCGCTTGACGCCGTCGTAGCCCTCGATGGCGGCGACCGCCTCGGCCAGCGGCACGTCCATCGCCCGCACGGCGCCGAGCGCGGCCAGGGCGTTGGCGACATTGTGCCGGCCGGGAACCTTGAGGCGCACGGTCAGCGTGTCGCCGCCGGGTTGTTCATGCAGGCGGAAGCCGATCGAGTCCGGCGCGGGCGCGATATCGTCCGCATACAGATCAGCCGACGGGTCCTCGAAGCTCCAGCTGATCTGGCGTTCGCGCGGGATCTCGGCGGCCAGTCGCGCGGTCTCGTCGTTGTCGAGGTTCAGCACCACCACGCGGGCCTTCAGGGCGTAGTCTCGGAACAGCACCCGCAGCTCGTCCATCGTCTTGTGGTCTTCGCTGATGTTGTTGATCACGGCGACCTGCGGCCAGTAGCGGGCGATCGAGCCGTCGCTCTCGTCGACCTCGCTGACGAACAGCCCGCCCTGACCGACGAGCGCGCTGGCGAAGGGGGTGTCGTCGGTGACGAAGTTCTTCATCACCGCCCCGTTCATCACCGTCGGGTCGCGGCCCGTGCGATGCAGGATCCAGCCGATCATCGCGGTGGTCGTCGACTTGCCGCTGGTGCCGGCCACCCCGACCGACTGCGGGGCGCCGTTGAACAGGTCGGCCAGCAGTTCGGCGCGTGACAGCAGCGTCGCGCCGACCCGCCTGGCGGCGATCACGTCCGGCACCGTGTCCTCGACCGCGGCGGTGGCGACGATGATCTGGTCGGCCCGGGTGACGCCGCTGCCGTCCTGCGGAAACAGGCCGATGCCCTTGCTGCGCAGAAACTCGAACTTGGGCGCCGTGCGGCCCTGGTCGAGGGCCCGGTCGGAACCTTCGACCGTCGCGCCGGTCGCCTGGACGATCAGGGCCAGGGGCAGCATGCCGCTGCCGCCAATCCCGCAGAAGAAGTAGGGTCTGTCCTGAATCATCCCCGGCAAATATACGGTCGGGGGCAGGGTGACAAACCGCCCGGGGGCTTTACAGCGCAATGGTCAGACCGGTCAGGATCGGCGTCGTCGCCCCCGCCTCGCGCATTGACCCCGCCGTGCCGGCCGAGGTCGAGGCGCTGGTCCGCCGTCTCTACCCCGACGGCCGGGTCGAGGTGGCCTTTGATCCGCAGTGTTTCCTGACCCACAACCACTTCGCCGGTCATGACGCCGCGAGGGCGGAGGGCTTCCTGCGCGTGGCCAACGACCCGGCCTTCGACGCCCTGTGGGTCGCCCGCGGCGGCTATGGTTCGAACCGGCCGGCCGAGGCGATCCTGAACGGCCTGACCGCCGCCGCCGCCGACAAGATCTACATGGGCTACAGCGACCTGGGCTTCGTCTGGGCCGGGCTCTATGCGCGCGGCATTGGCCGGCCGACGCACGGTCCGGTAGCCCACGACATCCGCCGTGCGGGCGGTGAAGCGGCTGTGGCCCGGGCGCTGGCCTGGATCGTCGACGGCGACGCCGCTGCGCTCGAGCCGGGCCTGCAGGCCGGCCGGCCGGCGGTCGCCTTCAACATGACGGTGCTCAGCCAGCTGCTCGGCACGCCGCTGCAGCCCGACCTGACGGGCCACGAGCTGCTGCTCGAGGAAGTCGGCGAATACATGTACCGGATCGACCGGACGCTGTTTCACATCACCAGCAACCCGGACGTGCGCAAGGTCGCGGGCATCCGGCTGGGACGCTGCAGCGATGTGCCGGATAACGACCCGGACTTCGGCATGACCGCCGAAGCCGTCTGCCGCGACTGGTGCGCCCGGTCAGGCATTCCGTTCCTCGGCCGCGCCGACATCGGCCACGACGCGGCCAACAGGGTCGTGCCGTTCGGCCTCAGTTGAACAGCTTGTTGTAGTCAATACCAACGGTGTCGGCCGCCGCCAGGGCGTCGGAATCGCCGCTTGCCAGGAAGGCCGTCGTCGCGGCCGTCAGCGCCGCCAGGGCCGCGCGGCCCAGACCCGTCGCCGAGCTGACCCGTCGCGCGCCCAGCGCCTGAAGTTCAGGCCCCTTCGGCAGTCCGCGCCGCGCCATGACGTTCAACGGCAGGCCGCAGCCGGCGGCGATGGTCGCGATGTCGCCGGGAAGGACGACCCCCGCCGCGAACAGCCCGTCAGCCCCCGCCTCGCGATAGAGCGCGGCCCGGGCCAGCACGGTCTCGACCATCGCCTCGGGTTCGACCAGCCGCTTGAGATAGACGTCTGTGCGGGCGTTGATGAACAACGGCACGCCCGCACGGTCGGCCGCCTTGCGCACGGCGGCGATCTTGGCGGCCAGCAGGTCTGCCGCCTCGCGGCCGTCCTCGATGTTGATGCCCACGGCCCCGGCGTCGATGATCCTGGCCACGTTTTCGCCAACCGTCGCAGGATCGTCGGCGTAGCCGCCCTCGAAGTCACAGGTCAGCGGGATCGAGATCACCCGGGTGATCTCGCGCACCGTGGTGATCAGGAAATCGACCGGCAGATGGTGGCCGTCGGCGTAGCCGTGGCTCCAGCACACGCCGGCGCTGGTGGTGGCCACGGCGGGCGCGCCGAGCGTCTCGATGATCCGCGCGCTGCCCGCGTCCCAGGCGTTGGGCAGGATCAGCAGATCGGGGCCTGCGTGCAGGCGGCGGAAGGTGTCGGCTTGCGTGCTCATCCGCCGAGACTAGGCGCTGACCGGCGTCTGGTCAGCCCCGCCGATGGCGGGAACCGGACCTCAATGGCCGGCCGCGCCTTCGTAGGCGCCGGGGGCCAGGCGCTCGTCCTCGTCGCCCGGCTTTGTTGCGGCGATGAAGCGGCGGTCGCAATAGGGGCAGTCGACGAAGCCGGCCGCGCCCATCTCCAGCCAGACCTTCGGATGGCCCAGCGCCCCGCCGACACCCTCGCAGGCGATGCGGTGCGAGCGCACGACCACCGACTCGGGCGGGGGAAACAGGGCCGCGGCCGGAGGCGTCGCCGTCGGGGTCGTTCCCGAGCTCTTCTTCGCCACCGTCTTGCGCGCCATCGATCTGATCCTGAAGGCCGCCCTTGGCGGGGCGGCGTATGGCGCATACCTATGCGAGGCCCCGCCGGGGCGTCAATCGACGGAAGAGCCTCCAGAAAGCCCGCCAAGAAAGTTCGTATGGACCTGCCCGACTACGCCATCGAGGCCACAGGCCTCGTGAAGACCTACGCCGCCACCAAGACCACGCCGGCCAAGACGGCGCTGAACGGCATCGACCTGAAGATTCCACGCGGCTCGATCTTCGGTCTGCTGGGTCCGAACGGGGCCGGCAAGTCGACCTTCATCAACATCCTCGCCGGACTGACCCGCAAGACGTCGGGCACGGTGAAGATTTGGGACCGTGACATCGACCTGCGCCCGCGCGACGCCCGCGCCGCGATCGGCGTGGTGCCGCAGGAACTGGCCGCCGACGTGTTCTTCACGCCGCGCGAGTCGCTGGAAACCCAGGCCGGCATGTATGGCGTGCGCCGGAAGGAACGGCGCACGGACGAGCTGCTGGCCGCCATGGGCCTGACCGACAAGGCCAACGCCTATGTCCGCCAGCTGTCGGGCGGCATGAAGCGCCGGCTGATGGTCGCCAAGGCCATGGTCCACCGGCCGCCGGTGCTGATCCTCGACGAGCCGACGGCGGGCGTCGACGTCGAGTTGCGGCGCCAGCTGTGGAATTACGTCGTCGGCCTGAACCAGCAGGGCGTGACCATCGTGCTGACGACCCACTATCTCGAGGAGGCGCAGGAGCTCTGCGACCAGATCGCGATCATCAACCGGGGCGAAGTCGTGGCCTGCGAGCCGACGGCCTCCCTGCTCAAGCGGCTGGACACCCGCAATGTCGTCGTGACGCCCGAGGAGCCGCTCGGCACGGCCCCCGACCTGACCGGCTTCGAGGCCCGGCTGCGCAGCGGCGGCTCCTTCGCCGTGACCTACAAGACCGGCCAGTCGAGCGTCGAGCAGGTGCTGGCCGCCGTCCGCGCCAGCGGCGTGCACATCAAGGATATCGCCACCGAGGACCCGGACCTCGAGGACGTTTTCCTGTCCCTGACCTACGAGGCGCCGGGAGCCAGGGATCCGACCAGGGACTGACGCCCTGATGGCGTGGAGACGGCGGGGAGGGGGAAGGCGATGACCTTGAGAGGCATCCTGTCTGGACTGTCAGCGGTCGTGGTCGGCGTCGTGCTCGGCCTGGGCTCGATCTATGGCCTGCTGATCGGCGGCGGCGGCTTCCGGGGCGTGTCCCACGCCGGCTGGAGCTACAACCCGCTTGCCGGATCGAAGGGCGCTGATCCCTACACCCGCCTGAAGGTCGCCGCCGGCGGCCTGCTGGCGTTGAGCAAGACCGAGACAATCTATTTCACGGCCGACAACGACTCCGAAGGCCGACCGCTGCGGGCCGACTGCCGCTACCGCATCACCGGCGACCCCATGCCCGTCCGCTGGTGGTCGGTCACCGTCTACGACAAGGGCTACCTGCCGCGGAACGATGACGGCGCGCCGTCGATCGACATGACCCGCGCGCCGGCGGGCCGCTGGAGCGCGCAGCTCGGTGGTGTTCGGCCCGCGTCCGGCCTGTGGATATCGACCGCGAAGTCGACCGACCTTTCGCTGCTGCTGCGGTTCTACAACCCGGCGCCGGACGTGGTGGCCGACCCCTCCCGGGCGCCGATGCCGACCGTCACGCGTGAAGCCTGCAGGGGAGCGGCCTGATGAACCCGTTTGTCCGCTGGAGTCTGCTGACCCTCGCCATCGCCGGCATGGTCCACGCCGCCGGGGTGCTGGCCGGACCGTCGGTGATCATGCACATCGCCATGACGCGCATCGCCGGCGAGGGCGGGGCCAATCACTGGACGTTCGCACCGCGCACCACGCCGACGACCCAGCGCATCGTGCGCTCCTCGCCTGATCTCGCCTACGCCGCCTGCGCATTTGATGTCAGCAAGGGACCGGTGCGCATCCGCGTGGCCGGCTCGACCGACTATGCCTCGCTGTCGCTCTACGGGGCCAACACCGACAATTTCTTCTCGCTGAACGACAGGACCATGGAACCGGACGGCGCGGAGATCGTGCTGATCGCCAGGGGCGCTGCGCCGCCTGCCGGTGTTGATCCGGCCAAGGTCGTCGTCGCGCCCTCCAGACGCGGCCTCGCGCTGGATCGTCGTCTCGCGCCGACCCCGGAAACCTTTGCCCACGCCGACGCCGCCCGGCGGGCCATCGATGTCTGCAAGCCCTTCCAGGGCTGACCGCGGCGGTTTGCCAGTCCGCCCCGGCGGGCTAGGCTGACGCCACGACGACGGAGGGGCGGGGCGATGCTGGACCGGCTGTTCAGGCTGAAGGATAACGGCACGGCCGTTCGGACCGAGGTCATGGCGGGTGTGACCACCTTCCTGACCATGGCCTACATCATCCTGGTCAACCCGACGATCCTGGCCGACGCGGGGATGCCGGCGGCCGGGGCGGCGGCAGCCACCTGTCTGGCGGCGGCCTTCGGCTCGATCATGATGGGGCTGTTCGCCAACTACCCCATCGCGCTGGCGCCCGGCATGGGGCTGAACGCCTATTTCACCTACACCGTGGTCAAGGGCATGGGACTGCCGTGGGAGACAGCGCTGGGCTGCGTCTTCCTATCGGGGGTGCTGTTCCTGATCCTCACCGTCTCGGGCGTACGCCGCCTGATCGTCGGCGCCATCCCGGCCTCGCTCTATGCCGCCATCGCCGCCGGCATCGGCCTGTTCATCGCCTTCATCGGCCTCAAGGGCGCGGGTATCGTGGTGGCCAGTCCGGCGACCACCGTGGCCCTGGGGGACCTGACCAGCCCGACGGCGGCGCTCGCGCTGTTCGGCCTGGCGCTGACCGGCGCCCTGCTGGCCTGGCGCATCCGCGCGGCCATGCTGGTCGGAATCCTCGCCACCACGGCGCTCGCCTGGGCCGTCGGCGCGGTCCACTGGACGCCGGTCGACTACAGTGTCGAGGCCCTGACCTCGACCGCCTTGCGCCTCGATATCCCGGCCGCGCTAGGCATCGGCGGCAAGGGCGCGGTCATGGCCCTGGTCGAGATCGTCGTGGTCTTCCTGTTCGTCGACCTGTTCGACAATGTCGGCACCCTGGTCGCCGTGACCCAGCGGGCCGGCCTGATCCAGCCGGACGGCTCGATCCCGCGGCTCAACCGGATCCTGGTGACGGACGCCGCCGCCGCCATCACTGGCGCCCTGGCCGGCACGACCACCACCACCAGCTACATCGAGAGCGCCGCCGGCGTCGCCGCAGGCGGGCGCACCGGCCTGACCGCCGTCGTCGTCGGCCTGCTGTTTCTCGTCGCCCTGGTGTTCGCGCCGTTCGCCCAGGTGATCCCGGCCGCAGCCACGGCGCCGGCGCTGATTCTTGTCGGGGCGCTGATGATGGCTCCGCTGGCCGCCGCCGACTGGGAGGACCCGCTGGTGGCTATCCCGGGCTTCCTGACCCTGATCGCCATCCCGCTGACCTTCTCGATCGCCAACGGCCTGGCCCTCGGCATCGTCGCTTACGCCCTGCTCAAGCTCGTGCGCGGCCAGGCGAAAACGGGCGACTGGATGCTCTATCTGCTGGCGGTTCTGTTCGCGGCGCGCTTTATCTGGCTGGCGGCGGGGTAGCGCAGCGCAAATCTTTCCGCTATTGACCCGCCTCCGCCAGCGATCCGCACCCGTAGCTCAGCTGGATAGAGCGTTGCCCTCCGAAGGCAAAGGTCACACGTTCGAATCGTGTCGGGTGCGCCACTGGTTTTCTTAATTAAAACAAGTCACTGAATGGGCGGCGCTTCTGCGTCGCCCGCTGGCTTCATGACCTTGTGGGGCATTAGTGGGGCAGAGGCGACCGACGCCCTCGTCAGACGGCCGACACCCCTTCAAACTGTGAAAAATAAGGGGCACCCCCTTCCGCGACCCGAGTAGGCGCCTCGCGCGAAAATATTTCTGAAGAGCCATGCCCAGTCGCGTGAAGGGCGACTCAATTCCGCGAAGCTAGGTAGGGCGGTTGCAGATGAGCGGCTGGTCAAGAAGGGATCGGCGCTTACCGCCGCTTCTGACTCAACGCGGATATTCACAGCGTCCGCTTGCGAGCCAGAACGTGGGCTCCGCAGCTTTGAACTGAGTTCGGGAATCAACGCCCTTGTCGGCGCGGCAGCCGCATCTATCGGCTGACCGATCGAGGCGAGAACGCGCGAACGCGATAGGTGGCGGCCACGATCAGGGTGAGGGCGACGGCCACGACGCCCACATCGAACGCCATCAGGTCCGGCGTGTTCTGCATGATCAGGCCGGGCGCGCCCTTGAAGACGTCGCCGCCGGACACCACGACCACCGCGCCGAAGATGTTGTTGATCAGATGAAGGCCGTAGCCGAAGGCCAGGCTGCCCGTCTTGATGGCGATCAAGGCCAGGCCGATGCCCAGCATCGTCGCCGATGCGGCCTGGGGCCAGCCGTTGGGAATATGCAGGACGCCAAAGATGAGGCCGCTCAAGAGCGACGCGGGAACGGGTCGGCGGATGGGTGCTATCAGTCTAACGCTAACTTGTCTCCACTTTGAGGGCGAAATGGCCCTTGTGGAGAAGGCGTTTGATGGGCGTTTCGTTCAAGCGGCACCGGTTTCCGGCCGACGTCATTCGACATGCGGTGTGGCTGTATTTCAGGTTCACTCTGAGCCTTCGCGACGTCGAGGAGATGCTGGCCGAGAGGGGGATCGAGGTCAGCTACGAGACCATTCGATGCTGGACCAAGAAGTTCGGACCGCAGTTCGCCAGGCGGCTGAAGAGGTTGCGACCAGTACCGTCGCCGCGCTGGCATTTGGATGAAATGGTCTGCACGGTCGGCGGCCGCCGGATGTACCTGTGGCGCGCGGTCGATGATGAAGGCGAGGTCCTGGACCTTGTGATGCAACGGAGACGCGACATCGAGGCGGCGCTTACGCTGATCAAACGGCTGCTGCGAAACCAGCGCACCAAGCCTGCCGCCATCGTGACCGACGGCCTCGCGTCCTATCCCGCAGCCCTGGTGCAACTCGATCTGCTCGACGTCCATCGACCCGGCCGATTGAGGGAGAACAATCGCGCCGAGAACAGCCATCTGCCGATCCGGCGACGGGAGCGGAAGCAGCAGGGGTTCAAGTCGCAGGCTTCGGCCCAGCGGTTCCTGACAACGCACGCGGCCGTCTACAACACCTTCTACACCGCCCGGCATCTGACCCGCCGACCAACACTGAAGGTGCTCCGCGCCGAAGCGTTTGAGGCGTGGTCACAGGCGACGTGTGCCTAGAATTCGGCGGGGTTGGGGTTGTTGCGGCCTGGGGCCGCTAACCTGACAGCGTTGATGGCTGACATTCTCCAGGCTGCTGACGTGCACTTGCCATACAGAAGCGGACTTTCCGACCCATCGGCCTGCCAGGACAGAAGCCCGCTTTGCTGACACCGCTCTGTCCGCCCCCTTTTCTCAAAGGGCCTTTCGGCTCCTGCGTGTCGAGAACACCGCGAACAGGGTCGGCAGCAGCAACAGCACCAGCGGCGCGCCGGCGATCAGGCCGCTGATTATGGCGATGGCCAGGGGCTGTTGCATCTCCGAACCGCGACCGATGCCGAAGGCCAGCGGGGCCAGCGCCAGGATGGCGATCAGCGACGACATCAGGATCGGCCGCAAGCGGGCGTGACCGGCGGCGACGAGAGCGCGGCTATCGGGGCGCGCGGACAGGTCCAGCTCCGCGAAATAGAAGATCGCCAACTCCCCGACGATGCCGATGACCATGGTCAGTCCCATCATGGCGGAGATGTCGAGTTCCGTCCCGGTCAGCCACAGGCCGACAAACACCGCCGAGGCTGAGAGCAGGACTACGCTCATCACGCTGGCGACGGCGGCGATGTTTTCCAGCAGATAGAGCATCAACAGTGCGGCCAGCAGAACCGCCGCCGCGAACACCACGGCCAGCGCCTGGAACGACTTCTGTTGCTCGGCATAGAGGCCGCCGTAGTCGACCCGCACCGAGGACGGGAGGTTGAGGTCGGCGACGGTCTTGCGAACGTCGCGCATCGCCGAGCCCATGTCCCGGCCTTCGAGACGGGCGGTTACGGCAATGAACGGCTGAAGGTTTTCGCGGGTGATCTGGGCCTGGCCCTGCACCACCTCGACGCGGGCGATACGCAAGAGCGGCACGTCGTGGCCGTCGGGCGCGCGCAGGCGCAACCGGCCCAGCGCCTCGACCCGACCTCTGGAGTCAAGCGGCGTCCAGACGCGGATATCGACCTGCTTGTCGCCCTCCCGCACCTCTCCGGTGACAGAGCCGCCGACGAGCGTCTCCAGCTGACGGGTGACCGCCTCGGGGTCCAACCCCTCCAGTGAGGCCGCGACACGGTCCGTACGGATCACCACGGCGTCGCCGGCCAGACGCAGGCCATCTTTCACTTCAACCAGACCGGCTGTCTTCTCCAGCCTGCCGGCGACCAGGCCCGCCGCATCGCGCAAGCCCTGCGGGTCTTGACCGAACAGCTTGACCTCGATCGGCTGGGGCACGGCGGTCAGGTCGCCGATCAGGTCTTCCATCAGCTGGACGGTCTCGATCTCCAGTCCCGGCACGTTTGCTTCCAGCCGGGAGCGGACGTCCGACATGACCGCCTCGATATCGCGGTGTCGGTCAGCCTTCAGCTTGATGAAGAAGTCGCCTTCGTCAGCCTCCGTGATGCCGCCGCCGAGCTGGACGCCGGTCCGGCGGGAATAGCTCTCGACCTCCGGCACGGCCTGGATGATGGCCTCGGCCTGTCGCAGCAGCTGGTCCGTCTCGGTCAGCGACGTTCCGGGCGGGGCGAGGTAGTCGAGCACGAAGCCGCCCTCATCCATGCGCGGCATGAAGCCGGTCTCGACGCGCGTGTAGGCAAGCCCCCCGGCGAAGATCAGGACGCCGACGACGACCAGGGCCACCAGCCCCGGCCGCGCCAGGCTGCGTTCCAGCAGGGCGCCATAGCGCGCTGACAGTCGCGCCAGAGGGCCGCCCGTCCGCTCGGCGCGGTCGACCTCTTCGTCCGTGACCCAGCGCTCCGCCAGAAGGGGCGCGATGAACACGGCCAGCAGCAGTGACAGGATTAGGGCCGCCGACATGGTCAGGGCCAGCGCCCGGAAGAACCCGCCTGTCACGCCATCGAGAAAGGCCAGCGGGGCGAACACGACCACCGTCGCGAAGGTCGACCCCATCAACGGCCGGACCATCTCCGC
>JBKJII010000190.1:0-3216 GCA_046598505.1 Caulobacter sp.
CTCGCTCAAGGATGTCACCATGGAGGTCGAGCTCGGGTTCGACCGCGAGCTTGGCTACAAGGAGGCCGAGCGCTGCTTCAACTGTGACGTCCAGACCGTCTTCGCCGAACCGCTCTGCATCGAGTGCGACGCCTGCGTGGACATCTGCCCGGTCGACGCCATCACCTTCACCGCCAACGGTGACGAGGCCGACATCCGCACCCGCCTCATGGCCCCCGCCCTCAACCTGACGCAGGACCTCTACGTCTCCAGCGAACTGAAAACCCGCCGCGTCATGGTCAAGGACGAGGACGTCTGCCTCCACTGCGGCCTCTGCGCCGAGCGCTGCCCCACCGGCGCCTGGGACATGCAGCGCTTCACCCTGGAGATGACCTACGCCGGGGAAGCGGCCCCCTATGCCGTCGCCAAGCGCTCTGCGGTGCCGGCATGACCCGCCTCACCGCCACCAACGACTTCGTCGTCAAGTTCGCCAACGTCAACGGTTCCGGCTCGGCCTCGGCCAACGGCCTGTTCGTCAAGGCGATCCTGCGGATGGGCGTGGCCGTGGCGGCCCGCAACATTTTCCCGTCGAACATCCAGGGCCTGCCGACCTGGTACGAGATCCGGGTCAGCGGTCAGGGCTGGCTGGGCCGTCGCGGCGGCGTCGACCTGATGGTCGCCATGAACCCGCAGACCTGGGACCGCGATGTCGCCGAGATCGATAGCGGCGGCTACCTGTTCTACGACTCCACCAAGCCGATGCCGGCCAGCAAGTTCCGCGAAGACATCACGGTTGTCGGCATTCCGCTGACCGCCCTGTGCAACGCGGCCTATGTCGAGCCGTCCAAGCGCAAGGTGCTGAAGAACATCATCTACCTGGGCGCCCTGACCTATCTGCTGGGCATCGAAAAGGATGTGGTCGAGGCCCTGCTGGCCGAGGAATACGCCTCCAAGCCGGCCCTGATCCCGGCCAACCTCGAAGCCATGAGCATTGGCTACAACCATGCCCAGGGCCACCTCAAGCCGCTCGGCCTGCAGCTCAAGCGCGCTGACGCCGTGGGCGACCGCATCTTCGTCGACGGCAACACGGCTGCGGCCCTGGGCGCGGTCTACGGCGGGGCCACGGTCTGCGCCTGGTATCCGATCACGCCTTCGACCTCGCTGGCCGAGGGGTTCACCGACTACTGCCAGAAGCTGCGCCACGATCCGGAGACAGGCGAGGCGCGCTACGCCATCGTGCAGGCGGAAGATGAAATCGCCTCGATCGGCATCGTCGTCGGCGCCGGCTGGAACGGCGCACGGGCCTTCACCTGCACTTCGGGGCCGGGCGTCTCGCTGATGCAGGAATTCATCGGCCTGAGCTATTTCGCCGAGATTCCCGCCGTGATCTTCGACGTGCAGCGCGGCGGTCCATCGACCGGCATGCCGACCCGCACGCAGCAGTCGGACATCCTGTCGGCGGCCTACGCCAGCCACGGCGACACCAAGCACGTCCTGCTGTTGCCTGAAGGTCCGAACGAGTGCTTCGAGATGGGGGCCCAGGCCTTTGACCTCGCTGACCGGCTACAGACGATGATCTTCGTCATGCTCGACCTCGACATGGGCATGAACGAGTGGCTGATCGACCCCTTCCAGTGGGATGACGCCAGGGTGCTCGACCAGGGCAAGGTGATGACCGCCGCCATGCTCGAGTCAGGCGCCGACTTCGGCCGCTACAAGGACGTCGACGGCGACGGCATTCCCTGGCGCACCCTGCCGGCCACCCACCCGTCGAAGGGCGCCTACTTCACCCGCGGCACCTCGCGCGACCCCTATGCCCGCTACAGCGAGGAGGGCGCCGTCTATGTCGACAACATGGAACGGCTGCTTCGCAAGTTCGAAACCGCCAAGGCGCTGGTCCCGGCGCCGATCCTGAAGAAGGCGTCGAAGCAGACGGCCTACGGCGTCATCTATTACGGCTCGACCTCGCCGGCGATGGACGAGGCGCTGGCCGGGCTTGAGGCCCGCGGCCTGCAGGTCGACGCCCTGCGCATCCGCGCCTTCCCGTTCCCGGGCGAGGTGTTCGACTTTATCGCCCATCACGAGCTGGTCTTCGTGGTCGAACAGAACCGCGACGCCCAGCTGCGCGCGTTGCTGATCAACGAAGGCGGCGTCGATCCAGCCCGGCTGGTGAAGGTGCTCAACTACGACGGGTCGCCGATCACGGCCCGTTTCATCCAGGCCGAGCTGGGCCGGGGCATGGGCGTGGTCGATGTGAACGCCGCCGGGGAGATGGCTCAATGACCTACATCGTCAAACCGCAGATCCATCACCCCTCGCTGTCGACCAACAAGCTGGGCTTCACGCGCCGCGACTACGAGGGCCGGGTTTCGACCCTGTGCGCCGGCTGCGGCCACGACTCGATCAGCGCCGCCATCGTCCAGGCCTGTTTCGAGATCGACCTTGAGCCGCACCGTCTGGCCAAGCTGTCGGGCATCGGCTGCTCGTCCAAGACGCCGGACTACTTCCTCAGCGCCAGCCACGGCTTCAACACGGTGCACGGCCGCATGCCGTCGGTGTTGACCGGGGCCAACCTGGCCAACCGCGAGCTGATCTACCTCGGCGTCTCCGGCGACGGCGACAGCGCCTCGATCGGCCTGGGCCAGTTCGCCCACGCCATGCGGCGCGGCGTCAACATGGCCTACATCGTCGAGAACAACGGCGTCTACGGCCTGACCAAAGGCCAGTTCTCGGCCACCGCCGACAAGGGCAGCAAGTCCAAGAAGGGCGTGGTCAATTCCGACAGCGGCATCGACCTGGCCGCCCTGGCCCTGCAGCTGGGCGCGACCTTCGTCGGCCGCAGCTTCTCGGGTGACAAAGACCAGCTGGTGCCGCTGATCAAGGCCGCCCTGACCCACAAGGGCGCGGCCTTCATCGACGTGCTCAGCCCCTGCGTCGCCTTCAACAACCACAAGGGCTCGACCAAGAGTTTCGACTGGGTGCGCGAGCATAACGAGGCGGTCAACCGGCTCGACGTGATCCTCGGCCGGGCGCCGTTGACCGCGTCGTACGAGCCCGGCTCGCTGGTCGAGGTGGCCCAGCATGACGGCTCGATCCTGATGCTGCGCAAGGTCGCCGCCGACTACGATCCGACCGACCGCGTGGGCGCCATGGCCTACCTCCAGCAGCGTCAGGCCGTCGGCGAGATCGTCACCGGCCTGCTCTATGTCGACCCCGAGTCCGAAGATCTGCATGACG
>JBKJII010000233.1:0-1557 GCA_046598505.1 Caulobacter sp.
TAATGTCTTCCAGATTGATCCCATCGAAGCGGTGGCGCTGATGGAGCCGAGCTTCGATGATCTTGTCGGCGTCCTCGGTGTCCAGCTCGATGTCGATGCCGTCGACGTCGGCGAAGCGCTTGAACAACACCGCCTTGCCTTCCATCACCGGCTTGGACGCCAGCGCCCCCAGATTGCCGAGGCCGAGGATCGCCGTGCCGTTGGAGATCACCCCGACCAGGTTGCCCTTGGACGTGTAGTCGTAGGCCAGGTCCGGGTTCTCGGCGATGGCCAGCACCGGCACGGCCACGCCCGGCGTATAGGCCAGGCTCAGGTCCCGCTGCGTCGCCATCGGCTTGGTCGCCGCGATGGCGATCTTTCCGGGCGTCGGGAACTGGTGGAAGGCCAGCGCCTCCTCGTCGGTAAAGGTCTTCTTTTCGGAGTCGCTCATGGCGAAGGGGACGTCCTTGAAACGCTGTGGCGGCGTCACCGGTCGTCAGGCCGGTCGCGTCGGGAGGCTGAGAGGCGCGCAACCTAACGGGCGGGAGGGGGCGGGACAACCGGGGCCCCAATTTTACTCGCCACAACGCCCGTCATCCTCGGGCTTGTCCCGAGGACCCATGCACACGGTCATGTCCGGATACGTCGCCGTGCTTGGGTCGTCGGAACAAGTCCGACGATGACGGATGGGTGTGCAGGCGCTAATCCTTCCCCATGACCCAGCCCGCCGCCGCCCCCGTGAAGATCGCCATCGCCGGCGCGCTCGGCCGGATGGGCCATGCCGTGGCCGCCCTGTGCGAGGGGCGCGACGACGTCGTGGTGGTCGCCCGCTATGAGCGCCCCGGCGTCGAGGGCGAGGGGCTGGTCTCCATCGACCAGGCCATCGCCTCGGCCGACGTGGTCATCGACTTCACCACGCCGGAGGCCTCGGTCGCCCTGGCCGAGAAGGCCGCCGGCCGCGGCGCGGTCGCGCTGGTCATCGGCACCACCGGTTTCTCGCAGGACCAGACCCGCCGCATCGACGAGGCGAGCCGGCGCATCGCCGTGGTGCGCAGCGGCAGCTTCTCGCTGGGCGTCAACATGATGCTGGGCCTGGTCCGTCAGGCCGCCAAGGCCCTCGACCCGCGCGATTTCGACATCGAGGTCTTCGAGGCCCACCACAAGCGCAAGGTCGACGCGCCGTCCGGCACTGCCCTGATGCTGGGCGCGGCCGCCGCGGAGGGGCGCGGCCTCGTGCTTCAGGACGTAATGCAGCCGGCCCGCCACGGCCTGACCGGCGCGCGGCCAGAGGGCGAGATCGGCTTCTCCGTCCTGCGCGGCGGCGGCATCATCGGCGAACACAGCGTGATCTTCGCCGGCGAGGAAGAGGTGCTGACCTTCAGCCACTCGTCGCGGGATCGCTCACTGTTCGCGCGGGGGGCAGTTACGGCGGCGCGGTGGGTGGCCGGCAGGGGCGCGGGGGCGTTCGATATGCAGGATGTGTTGGGGTTACGGGGGTAGAGGGTCGGAGTGCGGCGGGCCGACGGCGACCGTTCAGGGACAGACACGGTTTGGTGTCTGTCCCGAGTTCTGGTGTCT
>JBKJII010000328.1:0-7089 GCA_046598505.1 Caulobacter sp.
GCCGACCCGCCATTTTGCCAATGCTCTAAGCGTGTCTCGATACCGCCCCATGAATTTCTCACCCAGAGCGATTTCCTCCGCGACCTCATCGTCATAGGGCGAAATCCGCATGGCCTGGCCGGGGGCGTCGGTCAGATAGACGACATCACCTTTGTCCACGCCGAGTTTGGCCAAGGCTTCCTTGGGCAGGACAACGCCGACAGAATTGCCAATGCGGGTCAGTTTCAGAGCGAACACGGCGGCCTCCTTCGTTAGTACGAACGTTATACCTTGATCCTGACTTGACCGCCAGCGCCCTGTCCCCCATCCCCGCTGCATGGCCGTCTATACCGACATCACCGACGACGAACTGGCGACGCTGCTGGCGGATTTCGACATCGGCCAGGCGATCGCGTTCAAGGGCATCGCCGAGGGGGTCGAAAACTCCAACTTCCTGCTGGAGACCGACAAGGGACGCTACATCCTCACGCTCTATGAGCGGCGGGTGAAGGCCGATGACCTGCCCTATTTCCTCAATCTGCTGACCTGGCTGGCGGACCACGGCTTTCCCAGCGCGCGGCCGGTGGCCGACCGGGAAGGGCGGGTGCTCAAGACCGTGCGCGGAAAGCCGGCGGCGATGGTCGAGTTCCTGATCGGCATCTCGGCCCGCAGACCGACGGCGGCCCACTGCCGGGAGGCCGGCGAAGGTCTGGCGCGGCTGCATCTGGCCGGGCAGGGCTATCCGGCGCGCCGCGAGAACGATCTGGGCCAGGACGCCTGGTCGCCGATGTTCGCCCGGCTGTGGGATGCGGCCGAGGCGCTCAAGCCGGGACTGGCCGACACCATCCGCGCCGACCTTGACTACCTGGGGCGCGATTGGCCGACCGGCCTGCCGGCCGGGGTGATCCACGCGGATTTCTTCCCCGACAACGTCTTCTTCCGCGATGGCAGGTTCGCGGCGGCGTTCGACTTCTACTTCGCCTGCGATGACGCCTACGCCTATGACCTGGCTGTGGCCCTGAACGCCTGGTGCTTCGAGCCGGACGGGTCGTTCAACCTGACGGCCGGCCGGTCGATGCTGGCGGGGTACCAGGCGCACCGGCCATTGTCCGTCGAGGAGCGGGCGGCGCTCCCGATCCTGGCGCATGGCGCGGCGATGAGATTCTTCCTGACGCGCCTGAACGACTGGGGCTCGACCCCGGCCGGGGCGCTGGTGCGGCCCAAGGATCCGCTGGAATACGAGCGCAAGCTGGCCGTCCACCGCGCGGGCCTGGCCCTGCTCGGCGATCACGCATGACGCCCAGGGTGCTGATCTACACCGACGGCGCCTGTCGCGGGAATCCGGGGCCGGGCGGATGGGGCGCGGTGATGATCTCCAATGGCCGGCAGAAGGAACTGTGCGGCGGCGAGCCCGCTACGACCAACAATCGCATGGAACTGATGGCCGCCATCCAGGCGCTCGAGGCGCTCAACAAACCCTGCAAGGTCGAGCTGCATACCGACAGCCAATACATGCGCAACGGCATCATGACCTGGATCCACGGCTGGAAGGCGCGCGGCTGGAAGACAGCCGACAAGAGCCCGGTCAAGAACGAGGATCTGTGGAAGCGCCTCGACGCAGCGCGCGGCAAGCACGAGGTCGACTGGCGTTGGGTCAAGGGTCACGCCGGCCACGAGCTGAACGAGCGCGCCGACTGCCTGGCCAACAAGGGTATGCGCGAGATGCTCGGCGAGGCTTGACTAGTTCAAACATAAACTAATATGGTTGGTTCAAGTTTGAACCAAACAGGCATCGCCATGCATCGTCGTGACTTCATCCGTGTCCTGGGCGGCGGGGCTATCCTCGCGTCGACAGCAGGCTGCGCGCCCGGGGGCGTCGATCCCCGCGCGCCCTGGAGCCACCCCGGCGCCGGCGAGACGGAGCCGCGCCGCAAGGCGCTGGCCTGGGCCATCCTGGCGCCGAACCCGCACAACATGCAGCCGTGGATTGTCGACCTGTCGGTCGCTGACCAGATCACGCTGTTCATCGACCGGACCAGGCTGCTGCCGGTCACTGACCCGTTCAACCGCCAGATCACCATCGGTTGCGGGGCCTTCCTCGAGCTTCTGACCATGGCGCTCGCGGTTCAGGGCCATTCCGCCGAGGTCGTCCTGTTCCCGGATGGCGAGCCGCAGCCCCTGCTCGACGATCGTCCGCTGTTCCGGGTGCGGACAGCGCGGGCGACGGCGACCCGTCCGGACCCACTTTTCTCGCAGATACTTCAACGGCGAACCAACCGTGGAGCATTTCTCGATCGCGCCGTGCCTGACACTGCCGTACGCGCCCTCCAGGCGTCGGTTCCGGCGGGTCCGGCGGCTCTGACAGTAGATGTCAGCCCCGCGCGGGTCGCTCTGCTGCGCGCGTTGGTCGATCAGGGCGCCGACATCGAGGCCCACACCCCGGCGGCGCACCATGAGAGCGTCGAGCGGACCTTCATCGGAACACGGGACGTGGCGGCCCACCCCTGGGGGATCTCGCTCGACAACGGGCTGATGACCGCCATGAACACAGCGGGGATCCTGACCAAGGCGAAGATGCAGACGCCCGGGACCATCGCCTTCAACGAGGCGCTCAAGTTTCAGAAAGTCGGCGCCGAGACCTCGCAGGGCTTCATCTGGCTGGTGACGCCGGACGAAACGCGCGCCAGTCAGATCGCTGCCGGGCGGGCCTACGTCCGGGTCAATCTGGCCGCGGCCGGTCAGGGCCTGGCCATGCAGCCCTGGAGCCAGGGTCTGCAGGAGTACGCGACGCAAAAGGCCTTGTTCGACCGTCTGCACACGGAGCTTGCCCCGGACGGAGGCCGTATCCAGATGCTGGCGCGAATCGGCTATCCGAAGGCGGAGGTTCCGCCCGCGCCGCGCCGGGGGCTGGCCGCCCAGCTGAAAGGCGCCTGATGGCCGCTGAAGCCAAAGATCGTCCCGATGTCCGGGTGATGACCGAGATTGGCATCATCGCCCAGCTGTCGCAGGCCCGGCTCGAGCGCAATCTGCCGGACGGTCTGAGCGCGGCGCAGTTCGGGGTGTTGATCCACTTCAGTCGGCGGGGCGGACGCGAGAGCCCGGCCCGGCTGGCCAGCGCCTTCCAGGTCACCAAGGGGGCGATGACCAACACCCTGCAGCGGCTTGAGGCGCAGGGCTTCGTCGCCATCGTGGGAGACCCGGACGACGGCCGGCGCAAATGGGTGTCGCTGACAGCGGAAGGCGCGCGGGCTTTCGAACTGGGCCTCGGCGCCATGCGGCCGCACCTGGAAAACATGCGCTCGGCCTTCACCGAGGACGAGTTCAAGGCCGCGCTGCCGTTCCTGCAGGCCTTGCGCGTCTGGCTGGACGAGAACCGTTAAGCCAACCTCTCCCCCTGTGGGCAGGGCTATCGCATAGGGTTTCTGAGGCCGCCTATTTCGGTGACAGTTTACTTAATTCGCACTTTGAAACCGGGCGTTCAGATGATCAACACGGCGCGAATTAAGTAAACTGTCACCGAAATCCTATGGGGGAGGAGAGCGGTTTAAGCCGCCTTCACCCGCAGGGTCGCACCGTCGGCGGCGATGACCTCAATGGTCTGATCCAGAGCCGGCGCGTCGCCGTCGGCCACGGCCGCCCATTCCTTGCCGTCGATGAACACCCGGCCCTCGCCGTTGTGGAAGATCGAGACCGCGCGGCCGGCCTTGCCCACCAGGCGTCCGTAGTTGTCGTTGATGTCGGGCCCGTCACCAGAGGCGTTGCGCGGCAGGTAGCGCCGCGCCAGCACCGTCGAGGCGATGGTCAGGACGGCGAAAACCGCCAGTTCAATGGCGAAGTTGCCCTTCAGGACGAAGGTCAGGCCCGCCACGATCACCGCGCAGGCGGCCGGCCAGAGCAGCCAGCCAGTGGTGGTCGCAACCTCGAACGCCAGGATCACGGCGGCCACCGCCAGCCAGATCCAGAACGGGTGCGCGATGTAGAGCTCGGCCAACCAGGTCATGGTCGCGTTCCCCTAGGCCTTGGTTCGCGGCGCGGCGGTCGTTGGGGCGCCGCCGCCGGACGAACGCCCATCCGCCAGCGATTTCACCAGCTCGCCGATGCCGGCCACCGTGCCGGTGATGCCGGCGAAGTCGGCCGGCACGATGATCATCTTGGAGTTCGGGCTCGCCGCCAGCGCGCCGAAGGCCTCGACGTATTTCTGGGCGACGAAGTAGTTGATCGCGTTGAGATCACCCTTGGCGATGGCTTCCGACACGAAGGCCGTCGCCTTGGCCTCGGCCTCGGCTTCCCGTTCGCGCGCCTCGGCGTCGCGATAGGCGGCTTCCCGACGGCCCTCGGCCTGCAGGATGGCGGACTGTTTGGCGCCCTCGGCGCGGGCGATGGCGGCCTGCTTTTCGCCGTCGGCCTCAGTGATGACCGCGCGACGCTCCCGCTCGGCCTTCATCACCCGGGCCATGGCGTTGGTGATGTCCGGCGGCGGGGTCAGATCCTTGATCTCGATCCGCGTGGCCTTCACCCCCCAGGGGCTGGTGGCATGGTCTATGGTCGCCAGCAGACGGGTGTTGATCTGGTCGCGCTGGCTGAGCACCTCGTCCAGCTCCATGGCGCCGACCACCGTGCGCAGATTGGTCATGCAGAGCTGGCTGATGGCGTAGGTCAGGTTGTCCACACGATAGGCTGCCGAGGCCGCGTCCATCACCTGGATGAAGACGATCCCGTCGACCTTCACCGACACGTTGTCCTTGGTGATGACCTCCTGCTGCGGAACATCGAGCACCTGCTCCATCATGTTCACGCGCCGGCCGACTCCCTCGATGAACGGCGTCAGCAGGGCGATGCCCGGCTTGAGTGTGCGGGTGTAACGACCGAAGCGCTCGACCGTGAATTCACGACCCTGCGGCACGATCTTGATGACACTGACCAGCAGGAACAGCGCCAGCACGATCAGGACGACGGCAAAAATTGCGAAGGACATTTGTCCCCTCCAGACTACCTGCAGGGGAATCTAGCGCGGTGCGGGGGTCCCCGCCACGGAATCCGGACCGCCGGTATCCGATTCTCCGGCAGGGGCGTCCGAACCCAGGTCGCGCACGACGTGGGTTATGCTGCTCAGCCGGCCCGCCAGACCCTGTCCCTTGCGGGCGACAGCCTGTTCCGCCCGCTTGCTGGCGGGGCTGCAGAAGGGAAATTCCGTGCTGCGCGTGGCGAAGCCGCTGTTGAACGCCTGGGTCATCCGACCGTCGAAGGCAGCGTCGGCGGCTTCCGTCTCGGTCATCTGCACCATGCGATCGCGCCAGAAGTAGTCGCTCTCGCCGGCGCAGGCCTGACGCAGGGCATGGCTCTCGCCCAGGGTATAGGCGAGGTCGAGCAGGGTCTGCCGCTCGGGCGGGGACCGTTCCTGGGCCGCAGCGGGAAGCGCGAAGGCGCTCACGACGGCGATGGCGAAGAAGCGCCTGTGCATGCCGCGATGTAACGACAAGCCGGGCCATCTGTCACCGTCGCGCAAGCGTGGGGCGAAGGTCATTCGTCCTCTTCAGCTTCAAATTCCTCACCGTGCTCAGCGATCAGGTTCAGAATGGCTGGCGATTGGCAGTAGTTGGCCGGGCTCAGGGATTCGCCGGTCTTTCTGGCCATAAAGCATTTCCCCGCCGCAATCCGCTCGGGAACGAGGTCGAGTGGCTCGGACGAACTGTCGCTCCGCCGGATGGCCGCCTCCAGCTTGGTAAGATATTCTGGCAGCCAAGCCCGCCTCTCTGCATCGCGAACCGCCTCGTAGTTGCTGTCAGATCGCTTGGGGACCACGACGGCAAGCTGGTCCCGCGGAATGGCTCTAACCAAACTGAGCGCCGCATTGAATTCTCCCAACTCCCGCAGCGCATTGGCCGCCCGCATCTGCAGGAACAACCATTCCAGATCTTTGGGTGCCGGTTTGGCGATCGCCGCCAGATCGACGAAGGCGCGTTGATAGGAGGCCTTGAGGTCAGGGATCCCGTCAGCTTCCCAGCTGGCAGAAAGAGTCATCCAGGCAATGGCGCCGCTGTCCGGCTTCAGCGACCGTTCCAGCCAGGCCGCGCGGAAATAGGGCGTGTCCCGGGCCACCATTGCCCGGTAGTCCGGGCTCCCGATCAGTGTCTTCAACCGCGCCAACTCGTCCTTCGAGAAGTCGCGGTACATGACCAAACCGTTTCCGGGGCAGACCGGCAGCGCTTGGGGAAACCGCCAGCTTCCATAGGGCTTGCCGTCAGGACGACTGCCCCAGGTCGTGTAGCTGTCCGTTCCGATGTGGGTAAACGCTTCGTTGCCGACGGCGCACTTCATCTCCTGGGGATGGGGCATTCCTGCCTGGGCCGATCCAAACGCACAGCTGGCAAGCCCCAAAGTCAGTAGCAGCAGCCGCATCTGAATTCTCCCTTGCCGCCCGCAGCATAGTTCCGCCTTGGCGGTTGAACAGGCTTCGCGCGTGTCTCGCCGGGAAACCTGAATCAGCTGGTCCATTTCAGCGTCGTGGGCTTCACCGGGTTGGCAAACGGGCGGCCTTCGGCGCGGCTGGCGGCCCATTCGCGCTTGAGCTGCTGGTACCATTTGGCCTGGGTGTCGCCATCGTCGATCCATAGCAGGGACGGGTCATACTTCAGGCCCATGTTCTGCAGGTTCACCATGTCGCCGTCCTGATGGATGAAGGCGCGCATGAAGGGCGCGATCAGGGCGCGCAGGGCCATGGCCGGGTGGTCGGACCACATCAGCTGGGTCAGCCGGGTCTTCGTCTCGGTGATCGGCGTCAGGCAGGTCAGGGCCAGCACCTGGTATTTGCCGACCTGGATATGCTCCCAGCGATAGCCGGGCAGGCGGAAGGTGATCTTGGTCTGCGGCTGGCCGCCGAGGATGGCGTAGATCCGGTTGGCGCTCGAGGTCGCGTGGCGGGTCATGACGAAGCCCTCGGGCGAGGCCTCGAACACCTTGGCCTTTGGCTTCATCCGCCTGGCCGACCGGGCCCACCAGGCGGCGTGGACGTAGGGCGCGTGGGTCGGATCCATCAGGCCCACGATGGCGTGGTCCATGTGGGTGTCGAAATCCATATGGTCGACGATCGCGGGACGGCCCTCGGCGCCG
>JBKJII010000416.1:0-1461 GCA_046598505.1 Caulobacter sp.
ATGTGCTGCAGAGCGACGTCCTGCGCGACGGTATCAAGCTCTACAGCGACTGGCCGACCATCCCGCAGGTCTATGTGAAGGGCGAATTCGTCGGCGGCTGCGACATCGTCCGCGAGATGTTCCAGGACGGCGAGCTGAAGACGCTGCTGGAAGCCCAGGGCCTTTTGACCGCCTAGGTCCGCGCGCCCCGGCGGACAGAATGAAACTCCTCACGCCCCCGGATAATCGGCAGGTCTTCACCCTGCCCTTCACGCCGACACCGTCGGACATCGACGAGAACGGCCACGTCAACAACGTGGTCTATCTCGGCTGGGTGCAGGACATCGCCATCGCCCACTGGCGCTCGCGCGCACCGGCCGAAGAGGCCGCGCGCTGGGCCTGGATCGTGCTGCGTCACGAGATCGACTACCGCCGACCGCTGATGCCCGGCGAGTCCGCCACCGGCCGCACCTGGGTCGGTGAGCGGCGTGGACCGCGCTTCGACCGCTTCGTGCGGATCGATGGCCCGGACGGCGAAATGTGCGCCCAGACCCACTCCGAATGGGTGCTGGTCGACGCTGTCACCAAACGCCCTGCCCGCGTCCCGGCGTGGATGGAAGAGATGTTCGGCTAGAGCGCGCCGGGCCCTGTCCAGGCGACCACCGGATTGGCCAGGAACACCCCGGCCCGACCGTCCAGCCCGAGCTCCGCCCAGGTGAACGTCAGTTCGACCCGGCCCTGGGCGAAGCTCTGGCACCGGTCGAGTCGTTTGCGACCAAAGGCGACCCGCGCGCCGGCCGGCGTCTTCTCGACGAAGAAGGCGAAGTCCTCCTTGGTCGTGCAGCCGTTGGACGCGACCCGAATGGCCAGGACGTCCGGTCCGGCCGACACCGTGTAGACCGGCTCCAGCAGTTCGAACGAGGCCCCCTCCGGCGCGCCGACGCGCGGCGTAACACAGCCCGCCAGCAGCAGGGTTCCGGCGATGAGGACGAGGCGGCGGTTCATCAGCGAAGGAGAGACGACCCGGCAGGGCTTGTCCAGACGTCGCAACAGGCAGACGTGACCTGATGTCTTGATGAGCCTTCCTGCTCCGGCGGGACCTTCGTCAAGGTCGCCGTCCGGAGCGAGCCATTCCATCAAGGCCTTAAGGGCGCTCCCTCATCGGGCCTGGTTTTGCGCCAGGCCATAGCAAAAGGGCCCCGGATCGCTCCGGGGCCCTTCGCAGTGCTGTTGGTCGATCCAGGCCTTACGAGGCGTAGAATTCGACGACCAGGTTCGGTTCCATCTTCACCGGGTAAGGCACTTCGGCCAGTTCCGGGGCGCGGACGAACGTCGCCGCCATGTGGCGGGCGTCGATGGTGATGTAGTCGGGGGTGTCGCGCTCGCCCGAGCTCAGGGCTTCGAGCACGAGGGCCATGCTGCGCGACTTTTCGCGGACGCTGACGACGTCGCCGGCTTTCACGCGGTAGGAGGCGATGTTGA
>JBKJII010000490.1:0-2755 GCA_046598505.1 Caulobacter sp.
CTGATCCACGGCATCGAGGAGGCCGTGCTCGAGGCCCAGAACGGCGGCGCAGGTCTCATAGTCTACAATCGCAAGGAAGGCCGCGCGCTCGGCGAGGTGACCAAGTTCCTCGTCTACAACGCCCGCAAGCGCCAGCCCGGCGGCGACCAGGCGGCCACCTACTTCGAGCGCACCGAATGCGTCGCCGGGGTCCAGGACGCCCGCTTCCAGCAGCTGATGCCCGACGTGCTGCACTGGCTGGGCATCAAACACATCGACCGGTTCGTCTCGATGTCCAACATGAAGCACGACGCCCTGGTCGAGGGCGGCATTACGATCGGGGAACGGGTCCCGATCCCCGCCTGGCTGGTGCCCGACGACGCCAGTGTCGAGATGGAAGCCAAGAAAGCCGCCGGCTACTTCACCCCGGAAGGCGCTCCGTCGGCGGAAGACCTGAAGAAGACCGTGGGACGCGACCTTGGGGAGTTCTAGGGTCAACAGATCCCGTCATCCTCGCCCTTGTGGCGAGGACCCCTCGGTCCGCCGCACGGACGGCGTTCAGGTATGACGGGTTCGAAACGCGTCGAAAGGGGTCCTGGGCACAAGGCCCAGGATGACGGTCGAGAGGTAGCTTCCCTCCTCTCCGCCGCCGCCGTGCGCGAGCGGGCGCATGAGATGCTGGGCATCGCGGTCGATGGCGGGCTGAGCGACTGGCGGGTCGACCTTGCCCGCCTGCCGGCCACGGCCGACATGGTCGCCGGAGTGATCCGCACGCGGTACCCGACGCTGGAGGTCCCGTTCCACGCCCGTTGGCGGCATTTCACGGTCGCCGGCCGCGACCTTTGGGCCGAAATGGCCGCCACGGCCGACTGGCCAGACGCCGCCGCCAAGGCCCGCGCCGCCTTTGACCTGGCCATCACCTCGGTGCTGCTCGACGCCGGCGCCGGGCCCGGCTGGCGTTTCCTCGACGCCCCCACCTGCACGGAGAGCCGCCGGTCCGAAGGGCTCGGCGTCGCCAGCCTGCGGCTGTTCCAGTCGGGCGCCCTGTCGGCCGGCGAGGATCGTCTGCGGGCGGACGGCCTGACCACCCTCACGGCCGAAGCCCTGGCCGGCGCCTTCCAGGTCTCCGGCACAAACCCCCTCGTCGGCCTCGAGGGCCGCGCGGCCCTGCTGCGCCGCCTCGGCGCGGCCGTCGGCCGGCCGGGCGACCTCTACGACGTCATGGTCACCCGCGCCGACAACGGCCGCCTGCCTGCCCCGGTGATCCTTGAGGTCCTGCTCGAACGGCTCGGCCCGATCTGGCAGAACCGCCTTACCCTAGACGGCGTCCCGCTCGGCGACACCTGGCGCCACCCGGCCATCCGCCGCGACGACGCCACCGACGGGCTGGTTCCGATCCACAAGCTGTCGCAATGGCTGGCCTACAGCCTGATCGAACCGCTCGAAGAGGCCGGAATCACGGTCCACAGCCTCGACGGCCTGACCGGTCTGGCCGAATACCGCAACGGCGGCCTGTTCATCGACGACGGCGTCCTGGTCCTCAAGGACCCTGCCGACATGGGTCGCACTCACGCGGTGGGCGACCCGCTGGTCGTCGGCTGGCGGTCGATGACCGTGGCCCTGCTCGACCGCATCGCGCCGCTGGTGCGCGAGCGGCTGGGCGTGGCCGAAGCCGATTTTCCGCTGGCCCGCGTGCTTGAGGGCGGGACCTGGGCCGCCGGCCGCGTTCTTGCGAGGGACCGGCGCGAGGATGGCGGACCGCCCCTGACCATCACCAGCGACGGGACCGTCTTCTGATGCGCAAGTTCTCCGGTGTGACTGTCGTCGACCACCCGCTGGTGCAGCACAAGCTGACCCGCATGCGCGACCGCACCACCTCGACCAAGACCTTCCGCGAGCTGATGCGCGAGATCTCGACCCTGCTCTGCTACGAGGTCACCCGCGACCTGGCCCTGACCGACCGCGCCGTCGAGACGCCGCTGGAAACCACAACCGCCCCCGAGATCGCCGGCAAGAAGCTGGTCTTCGCTCCGATCCTGCGGGCCGGGGAGGGGATGCTCGAAGGCATGCTGACCCTGATCCCCTCGGCCCGCGTGGCCCACATCGGCCTCTACCGCGACCCGGGCACCAAGGCGGCCGTCGAATACTACCTCAAGGTCCCAGAGACCCTGTCCGAGCGCCAGGTGATCGTCATCAACCCCCTGCTGGCCACCGGCGTCACCGCCTGCGCCGCCGTCGAGCGGCTCAAGGAAGAGGGCGCGCGGGACCTTCGGTTCGTCTGCGTCCTGACCTGTCCCGAAGGCATCGAGGCCCTGCGCGGCAACCACCCCGACGTCCAGATCTGGACCGCCGGCGTCGACCGCACCCTCGACGAGCGCGGCTTCATCCTCCCGGGCCTGGGCGACGCCGGCGACCGGCTGTACGGGACACGGTAGCGTCAGTCCTCTCCGCGTAGCGGGGAGGGGGACCACGCGGAGCGTGGTGGAGGGGCAGCGCCGATCTCGCCGGACCGACCGGCATTGAGGACTTTGCCGCTGGCGTTCGCGCCGCTCCTCCACCGCCTCACGGCGGTTCCCCTCCCCTCTGCGTGGGGAGGATCATTCGGCTTCCGCCAGCCCGCTCCCCCCGCTAGCCTCCGCACCATGAACGAAGCCTTCGAAACCCTGCTCGTCGACACCCCCGCCGAGGGCGTGCTCCTCGTCACCCTCAACCGCCCCGCCGCCGGCAATTCGCTGTCGACCCGGATGGCCGAGGAACTGCTGACCCTCTGGACCGA
>JBKJII010000020.1:0-2795 GCA_046598505.1 Caulobacter sp.
GATGTCCGGCGGCTTCACCCGCTGCCGCTGGCGCCTGGCGATGCCGGTGTCGCCGGTCCGGCTTTCAGCCACGATCGGCAGGCCCATCTCCGCGATCGGCGTCCCCAGGTTTCGCTCCACGTCCACCGCCAACGCCTTCAGCGGCGAGATGTAGATCGTGTGAAGGCCCCTCGGCGTATTGACCGGCGGCCGCTCGGCCAGCTCGATCAGGCTGGGCAGGAAGCCGGCCAGGGTCTTGCCGCCGCCGGTCGGGGCGATCAGCAGGGCATCGCGACCCAGCCGCCCCTTCTCGATCATCGCCAGCTGATGTTCGCGCGCCGCCCAGCCCCGGCCGGCGAACCAGTCGGCGAAGCGCTGCGGAAGGAGGGCAGGAGTGGCGGCGCCGTCCATGGCCTCAGCCGCTGATCGCATTGGCCAGCAGGCTGATGCCGACGGCGAGGATGGCTGTGTTGTAGAGATAGGCAGCCAGGGCGTGAGCCGTGACGAGGTTGCGCAAGCGCGTGCTGCCGACGGTATTGTCCGACACCTGGAAGGTCGCGCCGATGGTGAAGGCCAGATAGGCGAAGTCGAGGTAGCTGGTCGGCGCCTCGCCCGGAAATCCGATGCCGGCATCCCTGTGTTTCGCCACGGCCATGTAGTGCCGGTGGGCGTAGTGCGGCACGAACACCGAATGCATCAGCAGCCAGCCGGTCGCCAGCGTTACGCCGACGATCACCGGCGTCAGGGCCTTGTGCTCCGGGTCCGGATTGAGCAGCGCCATGACGATGCCGCCCAGGCTGGTCAGCACGGCGGCGGCCACGACCAGCAACACCACGCCCGCCCCGTCGTCCTGACGCCCGGCCCGGTCGCGGATGTCCTTTTCGCTTGCGGTCAGGAACAGACTCCAGAGCAGGGCCAGATAGCAGAGCGCTGCGACGTCCCAGCCGATCATCAGAGGGTGGCTGTCCAGCGCGGCGACGCCCTTCGTGGCGAAGCCCGCCAAGACCCCGACGGCCGCGGCGGCCATGGGTCTCCAGTGGACGGCCAGCAGCGGCAGACGTTTCGGTGCGGGGGTGGTCATCCTCCGCAACCCATCACTCCGATGCGGCCGCGTCAATGTTCCCCTTCTGTTTCGAAGCAGAGGGATTGGCCACGCACCGACCGTCGGGCGGGTCCAGTTCCGGGCAAACAACGGGCAATGTTCGCCTGTGGCAGACCGCCGCCTTGACGCCCGGGTCAACCTCGCGTTCCACTGGCGCGGGGTTTGAGGGTGGGTGTGATGCGTATCCGATGGATGGTTCTGGCCGCCGTGGCGGCTGCGTTCTGTGGTTCGCCGGCGATGGCGGGCGACAACCGGCTTGAGGATCGCGCGAGCGACAGCTACAGCGCCGATGACCTGGCCACGCTGCAGCCTACGGCCGCGCGCGGCGACGCCCAGGCGATGTACGATCTGGCCATGGTCTACCGGGAAGGCGAGGGGGCGCCCAAGGACCTGAAGAAGGCCTTTGCCTGGTTCAAGAAGTCAGCCTTGCGCGGCAACGCCGAGGCGATGAACGAGGTCGGGTGCGCCTACTCGCGCGGGCAGGGCGTGGCGGTCGATTACGTCGCAGCGCTCGACTGGTTCCGCAAAGCCTCGGCTAAAGGCGACGTCATCGCCATGCTAAACGTCGGTGTCGCCTATGACATGGGCCAGGGCGTGGCGATCAACGATGCCGAGGCGGTCCGCTGGTATCGCCGCGCGGCCGAGGGCGGCGATCCGACGGCGGCGCTTTACCTGGCCAACATGTACGAGCGCGCCGAGGGGGTGAAGCTGGACTTCGTCGAGGCCGCCCGCTGGTACGCCAAGGCCGCCCGTTCCGAAGACGCGGAAGAACGCGCCCAGGCCCAGGCCGGCCTCGAACGCGTCGACGAAAGCCAGCTGCCGATCGCCCCGGAGCACGACGCGAACGCGCTGACGGCGACTTAAGGCTCGTCACCACTCAGCGCTCTGCTGCGATGGCATGATCAAGTTCCTCCCCCCGGGGGGAGCAACACGTCCAGGGCCCGCTCGGCTGTCAGAACGCCGATTTTCTGCGCGTCCACACATGTTGTCATCCCGGCCGAAGAGCCGGGACCCGGTCTTCCTTGCACCGACCCCTGGGTTCCGGATCGACCCCTTGGGCCGTCCGGGATGACAGGGATGGGGCGTTCCGTTTTTGTTCAAACCCCGCTAGACCTTCCTGCGTGAACGCGCCGACTCCCGCCCTTGAACTCGCCCCCGCGCTCGTCGTCCTGCCCGGCGCGCGGGCGGCCGTCGCGGATGGCGCGGGCGCCAGGGATTTGCGGCCGCCCCATGCCCGGGAGCTGCTTGAACACGGGCCGGTGCTGGTCGCGCACGCCGGCATGACCGCCCGGCGGCTGGGCCAGAACGCGCCGGCCCGCTCGCGGTCGATCTTCGACGCCCTGGAGCTGTTCGCCTTTGTCCGCCCCGCGAAGTTCACCGCCCCCTCGGCGGCTGGTCTCGCGCAGGCGATGGGGCTGGAGGAGCCGAAGGGCGCCCCCGCCCAGGCGACAACCCTGCGACAGGTCTGCACCCTGCTGCTGGCCGAGCTCGGCGCGCAGCCCTGGCCGTCCCGCGAGGAAGCGCTGGCGCTGGCCGAGACGCTGGAGGGCGCCGGTTGGGCCTGGGGCGTGGCCTGTATCGCCGCCCTGCGCGCGGGCGGGCCGATCAATCGCCCGCACCGTCTGTCAGGCCTGGAGGTCTGGAGCCGCATCCCGGAGTGGGAAGACCAGGCCCCCGTTGGCGAGCCGGGCACGCGCGCCATCGCGCCGGAGGA
>JBKJII010000021.1:0-2404 GCA_046598505.1 Caulobacter sp.
CCCGAGCCGATCGGCGCGCCCAGCGGCATGATGGCGGCAGCCCCGGCCTCCTCCAGCTTGCGGGCGTAGACGATGTCGTCGGTGCAGTAGACCATCACGTCGAAACCCTCTTTCACCAGCAGCTTCAACGCCTTGAGGGTCTCTTCCATGTCCGGATAGAGCGTCTTCGGGTCTGACAGAACCTCCAGCTTGACCAGTGACCAGTCGCCGGCCTCGCGGGCCAGCCGCAGGGTGCGCACCGCCTCTTCGCCGGTGAAACAGCCGGCCGTGTTGGGCAGGTAGGTGAAGCGGTCGGGCCTCACATAGTCCATCAGGAGAGGCTGGCTCGGGTCGGAGATGTTCACCCGGCGAACCGCCACGGTGACGATCTCGGCCCCGGCGGCCTCAGCCGCGGCGGCGTTGGTGGCGTAGTCCTTGTACTTCCCCGTGCCGACGATCAGGCGCGAGGAAAAGGTGCGTCCGGCGACGGTCCAGGTGTCGGCGGCGGTGGGAGAGAGGGTCTCGGTCATTGCGGCGGTTTACGACGTGTCGCGGCTGGCGGGAAGAATTGCAGGGCCGTCTGCACGGAATCTGCATCACATGACGTCGTCGCCTGCGACTCTCGCCCCGTTGACCCCGTGCACAGCGAGCGGATGATGCGCCCATGACCCGTTCGATCCTGATCGTCGATGACGACCCCCACATCCGCCAGCTGCTGGCCTTCGCCCTGACCAAGGCGGGGCTCGAAGCCCGCGAGGCCGAGGACGGCGAAGCGGCTCTGGCGGCGGTCGCGGCCAACCCGCCGGACCTGGTGATCCTCGATATTAACATGCCCCGGCTCAACGGGCTGGAAGTCTGTCGCCGGCTGCGGGCCCAGGGCGATCTGCCGATCCTGTTTCTGTCCTCACGCGATGACGAGATCGACCGGGTGCTCGGCATCGAGCTGGGCGCTGACGACTATGTCGTCAAGCCGTTCAGCCCGCGCGAGGTCACCGCCCGGGTGCAGGCCATCCTGCGCCGCGCCGGCGGTCGGGCGACGCCGCAATCAGCCGCGACCGACGCGAGCGCCATCGTCCGCGGCCGGCTGACGCTCAACACCGAGGGCTGGACAGCCCTGTGGGACGACCGCGAGGCGCCGCTGACCGTCACCGAGTTCGGGATCCTGCGCACGCTGGCCTCGACCCCGACCAAGGTGTTCAGCCGCGACGCCATCATTGACCGCCTGCACGGCCCGGGCTTCGCCATCACCGACCGGACCATCGACAGCCACGTGCGCAACCTGCGTGGCAAGTTCGCCGGGCTGGGCGGCCATGACGTGATCGAGACGCGGGCGGGGGTCGGCTATCGCCTCGGCGCCTGCACCGGCCAGACGGCGTGATCGAGGCGGCCAAGGCCTTCCTGAAACGCTACTGGCCCGCCATGCGCCTGCGCACCATCCTGCTGGGCGTCCTGCTCGGCGTCGCTGCCATGCCGGTGGCCGGGGCGGTGTTTCTCCGCGTCTACGAAAACACCCTGGTGCGTCAGACCGAGGTCGAGCTGGTGTCCCAGGGCGCGGCCCTGGCTGCCGCCGCTGCGGCGCTCTGGCCCGGCGCGCGCGCGCCCGCCACGCCGCCCGACAAGGCGGCGCCCGGCTATTACACGCCCGAGCGCACCACCATCGATCTCAGCGGCTCAAGAGTGCTGCCGTCCCGTCCGCCGGCGGCAAGCACCCGCGTCCCGGCCGACCCGGCCGCAGTGGCCGTGTTGCCGAGGCTTCGACCGGTCATCGAGGAGACGGCGCGCACCACCCTCGCCTCCGTCGTCGTGCTCGACCGTAACGGCCAGGTGGTCCAGGGCCTTGGCCGTGGCGGCAGTCAGGCGCGCCTGCCGGAAGTCGCCGCCGCCCTGGGTGGCGAGACCCGCACAGTGCTGCGCCGCCAGTCGGACTATCGCCAGCATTACTCATTTGAATGGCTCAGCCGGGCCTCAGGCATTCGCCTGCACCACGCCCGGCCGATTGTCGTCGAGGGCAGGGTTGTCGGCGTGCTGCTGCTGTCGCGCTCTCCCCGGGCGCTGTTTCGCGGCCTCTACGAGGACCGCGGCAAGTTCCTCGTCGGGCTGGCGGGGCTCGTCGTCCTGCTGGTCCTGCTGTCGGGACTGGTCTCGCGCGGCATCACCCGGCCCATCGTCGCCCTGAGCCGCGCCTCACGGGACGTGGCCGCCGGTGAGGGCCAGATTCCTGACACGCCACGCACGGCCGCCGTCGAGATCCGTCAGCTCTACGAGGATTTCCGGGCCATGGCCGAGGCCATCGCCCGTCGCTCGCGCTACCTGCGCGACTTCGCCGCCGCGGTCAGCCACGAGTTCAAGACCCCCCTGGCCGGGATCGGCGGGGCGGTGGAATTGCTGCAGGACCATTTCGAGACCATGTCGCCGGCCGAGCGCC
>JBKJII010000230.1:0-11371 GCA_046598505.1 Caulobacter sp.
GTGGTCGGCTCGCGCGAGACCGTGCGCAAGGGCCTCGCCGAATTCATCGCCCGCACCGGCGCCGACGAGCTGATTATCACCGGCCAGATCCACGACCACGCCGCGAGACTGCGCAGCTTCGAGATCACGGCCGAAGCGGCGCGGGAACTGGCGAACGCGGCCTGATCGAAAATCCTCCCCCACAGGGGCAGGGGGACCACGCGAAGCGTGGTGGAGGGGGCAGCGCCGCTGATGGCCCCCTCAGTCAGGCCTGCGGCCTGACAGCTCCCCCATGGGGGGAGCATCTTGTTTCCGCGCCGGATCACAGGTAGACGCCCGCCCATGATCCTCGCCGCCCACACCTGCGCGCAGCAATACCGTCGGACTCTTCCGGCGGCCGTTGCGCATGCGGTGAGGTGAACGAAGCTCGTTTCATCCACACTCGTATCGAACCAACCCGCCGGCGACCCCGGCGGGTTTGTCGTTCGGGGCGCCGGCTTCATCTACAGGAGCCTGGCATGCACATCCCCTTCACCTCTGACGCCGAAGTCATCGCCATAAGCGAGGGCGTCGTCGCCCGCACCCTGCCCAAGCCGGAGTGGACCCACGCGGCCCATTTCGCGGCCGCCGTCTGGCTGATCGCCGGTCAGTCCGTGCTCGTCCCCGAGCGCGACATGCCGGGCCTGATCCGCGCCTACAACAGCGCCACCGGTGTCGCCAACACCGACCATGAGGGCTACCACGAGACCATCACCCAGGCCTCGCTACGGGCCACGCGGGGGTTCCTCGCGGGCCTGCCCGAGGGGACGGCGCTGTTCGCGGCCTGCAACGCGTTGCTGGCGACGGATCTCGGCCGACGGGACTGGCTGCTGACCTACTGGTCACGCGAGCGGCTGTTCTCCGTCGAGGCCCGGCGGGGATGGGTGGAGCCTGATGTGCAGGCGCTGCCGTTCTGATCAACGCGGCCTGCTGACAATGCTCCCTGCAGGCCTTGATGGAATGGTCCGCTCCGGACGAGGCCCTTGGTCAAGGACCGCTTCGCGGCCGCGCAGCGGCGGGCCCGGCGGGCCCGTCCTTGACGAAGGTCTCGCCGGAGCAAGCATGCTCATCAAGACATCAGGGCGCGCTCCGCTACGAAGCGCGCCCTGTCTCTCGACGCGTCCTCACCCCGTCCGCGTGATCCGCCAGAACCGCCAGCACATCGCCGCCGCCGCCACCGCCAGTCCGAAGGCCAGTCCGATCCAGATGCCCAGGCCCTGCATGTGCAGCCCCACGCCGAGCAGGATGCAGACCGGCGCTCCGGCCAGCCAGTAGCTGACCCCGGCCAGCACCATCGGCATGCGAGCGTCCTTGAGACCCCGCAGGGCATGGGCGCCGACCACCTGCAGGGCGTCGAACACCTGGAAGGCCGCCGCGACCATCAGGAACTGGGTCGCCAGCAGGACGACCTGCTCGTCGCCCGCCCGGCCGCTGCCCAGATAGAGACCGGCGATCTGCGGGCCAAACAGCACCATGGCCACAGCCACAACGCTGATGAAGCTGACGGCCAGGGTCATGGCCGTTACCCCCGCCCGGCGCGCGCCGACCATGTCATTCCGGCCCACGGCCAGGCCGACCCTCACGGTTGACGCCATGCCTATACCCAGCGGCACCATGAAGGTGATCGAGGCGAAGTTCAGCGCGATCTGGTGGGCGGCCACCGCGGTCGCGCCGAACGTGCCCATGACCAGGGTCATGGTGTTGAACAGCATGGCCTCGAAGATCATCGTCACACCGATCGGCATGCCCAGCCGCACCAGCTCACGCGCCTTGACCGGCACGGGCCGATGCGCGCGCCGGAAGATGCGGTAGCGGGCCAGCGTGGGCGTCAGCGCGATGACCACGAGCATGGCCACGAAAGCGAAGATCGCCGACCCGGCCGTCGCCAGTCCCGAGCCCATCAGGCCGAGCCGGGGCAAGCCGAAGTGACCGAAGATCAAGCCGTAGCCGACCACGCCGTTGAACAGGATCGAGGCCAGCATGACCCACAGCGTCGCCCCGGGCTTGCCCAGCGCCGAGGCGAAGCTGCGCAGCGCCTGATAGCCCAGCGTGAACGGCAGTCCGAAGGCGAGCATCGAGACGAACACCCCGGCGTTGCGCGCCAGTTCCGGTTCCTGCCCCAGATGGCTGAGGATCCAGCGGGCGTTGAGCATGAACAGCATCAGTGGCAGTGACGCGAGCATCGTCACCCACAGCCCCATGCGCACGGTGGCGCGCACGCCGATCCGGTCATGCGGTCGCGCGCCGAGTATCTGGGCGATCACCGGCGACACGGCCATGCCGGGCCCGCTGCCGATCAGCCAGGCGAAATAGAAGACGGTGTTGCCGATGGCGGCCGCGGCCAGTTCCGCCCGGCCGAGGCGACCGAGCAGGATCACGTCGGTGGTCATCACCGCCATCTGGGCAAGCTGCGCCAGCGCCATCGGCGCGGCGAGCAACATCAGCGCCCTGGATTCAATCAGCCAGGGGGTTCTTCGCAGGATGGGTCGGTCAAGGGTCATATCGGTCACGGCCGGAGACTTTCAGAGAAGCCCGAACCCGATCAAGACTGGACGGCGGATACAAAAAATCCCTCCAGAGCGTTCGGGCTCGGGAGGGACGGGGCGCTGGATCGTTGGATGATCTAGGCGGCATTATCCTCGCGAGCAGACACGGTGCAACCCGCGCCGTTGGGCGCGGAGAAGGCCGGTCGAAGGGTCATGCAAAGCGTGCTGCGCATGAAATCCTGCTCGCGATTCGACAGGCCCAATGCCCGTCCGGTGGCGACTGGTTACCCGTGTAACGACGTCCCGTCAAATCGGACGTCAGGCCTTGCTCCCGCCACCGACCAGCCGGCCGATGGCGTCGAGGTAGTCGATGAAGGCGTGGCGACCCGCTTCCGTCAGGCGAATGCGGGTCAGCGGCTTGAGGTCGAGGAAGCTCTTCTCGATGCTGACATAGCCGGCCTCCTGCAGCTTGCGCAGATGGATCGACAGATTGCCCTGGGTGGCCTCGAGCGCGGTCTTGAGCTCCGTGAAGTCGGCCACCTCGGCGTCCGCGAGGTAGGCCATCACGCCCAGCCGCAGACGCCCGTGGATGATGTCGTCGATCTTGCCGATATCGAACCGTGACATCGGATCAGGCCGCCTTGCGCAGCATCAACCGGCCGGGGCCGACTAACAGCGCGAACAGGCTGACTGCCGCGACGAGGGCGTAGGTTACGCTGCCGATCAGCAGGCCCATCGCGATCGCCGAGCCGAACCAGCCGACAGCGGTGGCGAGGCCGCGCAGATAGGCGAGATCGTCCCGGGCGGACTGGAGGCTGTCGGTCATGGGCGGGTCCCCTCGCTGCTGCGACGACAGGCGTCGCGACTGAATGTTACGAGGGAGGCATTTTACAATGCGTTTGCAATATAGACAAGTCTATCGATAGACTTCCGCCTTTAGGCTTGCACCGGTTCGACAGCGGCGCGTTACTTGATCGGCCGGAAGGGCCACGCGAGCAGGAGAGACAGATGATCCGCAAGGCGGCCGCAGAATGGAAGGGCACGGGTCGCGACGGCGCCGGCGACCTGACGACTGACTCTGGCGTGCTCTCGCACGCGCCCTATTCATTCAAGACCCGCTTCGAGGGCGACCCGGGGACCAACCCTGAGGAGTTGATCGCGGCCGCCCACGCCGGCTGCTTCACCATGGCCCTGGCCTTCTAGCTGCAGACGGCCGGCTTCACGCCTGACAGCCTGACCACCCAGGCGGCCGTCTCACTCGACTCGAAGGACGGCGGCTTCTCCATCACGAAATCGGCCCTGACCCTGACCGCGAAGGTCCCCGGCCTCGATCAGGCGAAGTTCGCCGAACTGGCTGGCGTGGCCGAGAAGACCTGTCCGGTCTCCCGCCTGCTGAAGGCCGAGATCACGCTGGACGCGACACTCAACTGAGCTCGCCGGCTAGCCCGTAAACACCACCGCCACCCCGGCCTTCACGGCGGCGGCCAGCTGCCTGGCGTCCCAGTTGGTCAGGCGGATGCAACCGTGGCTGAACTTTTTGCCCACGTCCTTGGGCTCGTTGGTGCCGTGGATGCCGAAGGTGTCCTTCGACAGGTCGATCCACACCGACCCGACCGGGCTGTTGGGGCCGGCGGGAATGGTCAGCTTTGTCTTTGATGTGCCGAACGTCAGGCGCTTGGGGTCGAAGGTGTAGGTCGGGTTCGGCGCCACGGCGCGTACGGTCATACTGCCGCTCGGCGCCGGCCGGTCATCGCTGCCGATGCTCGCCGGATAGAAGGCCAGCAGCTTGCCGTCGGCGCCATAGGCCTTCACAGCCCGCTCGGCCTTGTCGACGACGATCCGCGTCACCGGCGCGGCGAGCGCGACGGCCCGCACGGCCGGCACGACGATGGAGGTCCCGGCCTTCGTCAGATCGACGCCCGGGTTGAGCGCCGCCAGCACGGCCGGCGTGGTGTGGAACATCTCCGACAAAAGTTCGGCCGGGCCCGAGTAGGCCAGCCTGGGCAGCTTGCTCATCGCCTCCATGTCGGTCGGCATGACCGGCACGAACGGACCGGCGACGTCGGCCGGCGTGATTGCATAGTCCGCCAGCGCCGGCGCGGCGTCGGCGGCCGTCAGCCGGGCGAATACCTCCTGGTCCAGTAATCCATCGGAGGGCAGACCCTGGGCGGTTTCATAGGCGGCGATAGCCTGGCGCACGTTCTCACCGGACAGTCCGTCGATCACGCCGGGCGAGAAATCGGCCCTGTCGAGGAGCACCTGCGCACGCAGAACCACGGGGTCGGCGGTGGTGCTCGCGGCGGTGGCGGGGGCCACGGGCAGGTTCGGGGCGGTCGCCGGCGTCAGCACGGTCGGCGCCGGGGCGAAGACCGCAGCGTCGATGCCGGCCCGGGTCAAGGGCGGCGGCGTAACGATTACCGCCGCGGGCACATCATGCCCGGGCTTCGGGTCGGTCCCGTCCCCGCAGGCGGCGAGAACGAGCAAAAGGGCGGCTGAAAGCGGTACGCGGGTCACTGGAGCATCTCCTGGTCAGGAGAGCTAAGCGCGCGTCGCGCCTCGCTGTTCCGGCGGCGACCATTCCCAGTGCCACGGCTCGAAGACGTAGTTCACGAAACCGTAGCGATGGGCGTTGCGCACCAGCCAGCGATAGCTCGGGGATTGGGACTGGACCAGGCGGTTGGAGTTTTCCGTCGAGTCGACCCGCCCTCCCGGCGCGGCGCCGACCACGATGTCGAACGCCAGACCCGTGCGGTGGGCCGAGCAGGGCGCGCGGGTGACGTTATCGCAGCCGCCGTTCAGCAGGCAGGTCAGGTCGTTTTCGATCGGGCTGCGATAGCCGGAAAAGATCAGCAGCGCCTGCCGGTCCCGGGCAATCGCCGGATCTGCGGCCCTGGCGTCGGCGACCATCCGGCGGAAGGCCGCCAGAGCGTCGGCGCGCAATTCGATCGGCTTCGCGCCATAGACCTCGTCCGGCCGGGCGGTCGTCAGCAGGGTCGCGTCCGGCGCTGAAGGGCAGGCGCCGTGACGGCTGAGGATCACGAACGGCCGCTGCAGGTGCCACCGGACCTTCATCAGGCTGAACGTGTCCTGGTCCATGATTCCGGTCGGCGGCCGACCGTGGGCCTTCTGCCAGCCGGCGAGGGCGTTGGCGAAGCCGGGGCTCTCGTAGGCGCAGTTGGATGCGATCTCGACGGCTACGTGGGGGGCGTAGATGCGCCAGCCGGCTTCGGCAGGGCCGTAGGGTGTCCAGTCCAGGGTGTCGATGTCGGCCGCATTGCGCGCGGCGGCGGCCTCAAAGGCCGGGGCCTCGGTGCAGGCCTCGTCCGGTGGGGCATCCCATCGCGGCGCCGAGCTCACCGGCAGCGGTTCGGGAAACGCAGCGGTGTCCGCGATTTCCGTCGCCGCGCTCGAGTTTCCGCCCGGGTGACGCGCCGGCGCCAGCCAGGCGATGCCCAGCATCGCCACCGCCCAGACCACAACCGCCCAGAAAATCCACTTCATCCCGCCACCCTGCGCCCGAACGGGCCGGTAGGGAAACGCGCGAGGTGGGCTTCGGGGACCATGGGTCTCCAGTCCGGGCCAACACGGTTATCCCGGACCGCCTGCAGGGCCGATCCGGGATGACAGTTGTGGGGTGAACCTATCCCGTTACGTAACTGTCCCGCAGCTCGCGCTTGAGCACCTTGCCGATGTGGCTGCGCGGCAGGCTGTCGACCAGCACCACGTCCGACACCCGCTGGGTCTTGCCGACCTTGGCGTTGGTGAAGGCCTTGATCTCGTCGGCGGTAGCGGTCGCGCCGGGCTTGAGCGCCACGAAGGCCACCGGCGTCTCGCCCCAGGCGTCCGACGGCGCGGCGATGACGGCCGCCTCGACCACAGCCGGATGCTGGACGATGACCTGCTCCAGATCGCTCGGATAGACGTTGAACCCGCCCGAGATGATCATGTCCTTGCGGCGGTCCATCAGGGTCAGGAAGCCGTCCTCGTCGAGACGGCCCACATCGCCCGTACGGATGTAGACGTCGCCCGTCCCGGGATCGATCCACTGGGCCTCGGCCGTCTTGCCCGGCTGGTTGTGGTAGCCGTTCATAGTCGCCGAAGAGCGACCGATGATCTCGCCCACTTCGTTCGGTCCAACCTCGTTGCCGTCCTCGTCGATCATCTTGATGATCGCGCCAGGGCTGGCCTGGCCGACGGTGTGCAGCTTGTCCGGATAGAGGTGGCCCTGCAGCATGAAGCCGCCGCCGCCCTCGGTCATGCCGTAGTATTCGATCAACCCGCCCGGCCAGCGTTCCAGCGCCTGCTTCTTCAGCTCTGCCGCGAACGGCGCGCTGGTGGCGAACTTCATCACGAAGCTGCTGAGGTCGTACTTGTCGAAGTCCGGGTGCTCCAGCAGCCGGCGATACTGCACCGGCACCAGCATGGCGTGGGTCACGCGGTGGGTCTGGGCCGCCGTCAGCCACTTCACCACGTCGAACTTGGCCAGCATGACCACCGTCCCGCCGCCGGCCAGCGCCGGGAAGAAATGCACCAGGGTGGTGTTGGAATAGAGCGGCGTGGAGATGAACGCGACCGCGTCGGGGCCGAAGCCGATGCCGTCCACCCGCGGCGCCAGGTGTCGCCAGCGCATGCCGTGGCTCTGGACGATGCCTTTGGGCGTGCCGGTCGTGCCCGACGAATAGATGATGTTGAACGGGTCCTTCTTGCCGATGGTCACCGGCGAGGGCTTCGCGCCCTCGGCCGGCAGCCAGTCGTAGAAGGCCTGGCCGACGTCGGAGCCGTCGAGAGCGATCTGGCGGGTATTTACGCCCGCGAGCGCGTCGCCCATCTCGGCCGCCACGCCCTTGTCGAGGAAGAACAGGCTGGCCCCGCTGTCGTTGACCATGGCCACGATCTGCCTGGGCGTCGACGATGGCGCGATCGGCGCCACAGCCGCGCCGGCCCGAAGGCCGCCGAGGTAGAGCGCGGCATACTCAATCGAGGTCGTGGCGCAGACCGACAGCGCCTGGGTCTGCCTGACCCTGTCCCGCTGCAGCCCGGCCGCGACCCGGTCGACCAGCGCGCCCAGCGCGCCCCACGTCATCGACCGGTCGTCCTGGATCAGGGCGACTTTGTCCGGATGCGCCGCAGCGTTCTGGGCAATCAGATCGGGAAGCACGCCGAAGTCATCGGCGATCATTTTGTCGAGGGTCAGCATGGCGGCCTCATATAGGGACAGACACCTTCGGTGTCTGTCCCTCGTCACCTGGTTACTTCAGGTCCTTGAAGCCCTTGCCTTCGGCGACCAGCTTCTCGAGCAGGGCCGACGGCTTGAAGAAGTCGCCCATCTCGTTCTGGTACTGCTTCAGGCGTTCCAGCACTTTGGGCAGGCCCACGAGGTCGGCGTAGTGCATCGGGCCACCGCGATAGACCGGCCAGCCGTAGCCGTTGATCCAGACGATATCGATGTCCGAGGCGCGGATCGCCTTGCCCTCTTCGAGGATCTTCGCGCCCTCGTTGATCATCGGGAAGATGGTCCGCTCGAGGATTTCCTCGTCGCTGATGTCCCGCTGGTTCAGGCCCTGCTTCTGGGCGAAGGCCTTGATGATGCCTTCGGTGACCGGTGAGGGGATGGCGTTGCGGTTCTCGTCGTAGTCGTAGTAGCCGGCGCCGGTCTTCTGGCCGCGGCGGTCCAGTTCGCAGAGCTGGTCGCGGATCGTCTCGCCCTTCGAGGCGTCCTTGTTCCAGCCGATGTCCAGGCCGGCCAGGTCGCTCATGGCGAACGGACCCATGGGGAAGCCGAAGTCATACAGCACGCGATCGACGTCCCAGGGCATGGCGCCTTCCATGACCAGGCGCTGGGCCTGGTTCTGGCGCTGGAACAGCATGCGGTTGCCGACGAAGCCGGGGCAGACCCCGACCAGCACGGCGACCTTGCCGATCTTCTTGGCCAGCTTCATCGAGGTGGCGATGACCGCGTTGGACGAGTGGTCGGTGCGGACCACTTCCAGCAGGCGCATAACGTTGGCCGGCGAGAAGAAGTGCAGGCCGATGACCGCTTCGGGACGCTTCACGGCCGTGGCGATCTCGTCGATGTTCAGCGCCGAGGTGTTGGAGGCGAGGATCGCGCCCTGTTTGACGATGGTGTCCAGCTTGCCGAACACCTCCTTCTTGACGGCCATGTTCTCGAAGATGGCCTCGATCACCAGATCGCTGTCGGCCAGGTCTTCCAGCGCGAGCGTGCCGGTCAGCATGCCCATGCGCTGCTCGACCTGGTCCATGGTCAGGCGGCCGCGCTTGGCAGTGTTCTCGTAGTTCTTGCGGATCACGCCCAGACCGCGGTCGAGGGCTTCCTGCTTGGTCTCGACGATCGTCACCGGGATGCCGACGTTGAGGAAGTTCATGGCGATACCGCCACCCATGGTGCTGGCGCCGATGATGCCGACCTTGGCCACCGGGATCTCGGCGGTGTCATCGGGCACATCGGGGATCTTGTTGGCCAGGCGCTCGGCGAAGAACACATAGCGCTGGGCTGCCGACTGAGCGCCGGTCATCAGACCCATGAACAGGGTCCGCTCGACCTTCAGGCCCTCCTCGAAGGGCAGCAGCGAGGCCTCGACGCATTTGATGTTGGCTTCCGGCGCGTCAAAGCCGCGGAACTTGCGGGCGTTGGCCTTGCGGAAGGCGGCGAAGACTTCGGGCGAGCCGCCGGCCACCTCACGGTCGCGAACCTTCTTCAGCGGCATCTTCTCGGCCAGCACCTTGCGGGCAAAGGCGACGGCGCCCTCGAGCAGCTTGCCCTCGTCCGCCATGGAGTCGACCAGGCCCATCGCCAGGCATTCCTTGGCCGGCACGTGCGCGCCGCTGGTCATCATCTCCAGGGCCTTCTCGGCGCCGACGATGCGCGGGAGGCGTTGGGTGCCCCCGGCCCCCGGCAGCAGGCCAAGGTTTACTTCCGGCAGGCCGCATTTGGCTGACGGGACGGCCACGCGATAATGGGCCGTCAGGGCCACTTCCAGGCCGCCGCCGAGCGCCGTGCCGTGGATCGCTGCGATCACCGCCTTGGGCGAGTTTTCCATCATGTTCTGGACGTCGAACAGGCTGGCGCCCTTCTGGGCCCCGCCGAATTCGCTGATGTCGGCGCCGGCGATGAAGGTGCGGCCGGCGCAGATCAGGACGATGGCCTTGACCGAGTCGTCGGCGATGGCGGCCTTGAAGCCTTCGAACAGGCCGTCGCGGACGTTCGCCGACAGGGCGTTCACCGGTGGCGAGTTCAGCGTGATGATGGCGATATCGCCATCCTGGGTCAGTTCAGTGACGGAATTTATTGCGGCCATGACGCCTCACCCCTATCGTTCATTTTGAAACGCTTGTTTGAGCGCAAACTGCCGAGCCGGGCCGTCAGAGTCCAGCAGGGAGTTGCGGGGTTCGGGACGCTCGCCTGAGGCTCGCTCCTCACCATGACGAACTTTGGGGGCATGCCCCCCGTCGTCGTCATCCTGAGGAGCGGCGCAGCCGCGTCTCGAAGGACGCAGGGTCGCTCTGCAAGCCGAGATAAAGGGAGAAGACCAATGGACCTCGATTTCCTTCCCGAGCACGCCGATTTCCGCAAGGAAGTCCGCGACTGGATCGAGGCCAATTACCCGGCCGAGACCCGCCGCAAGCAGGAGTCCGGTGAGCATCTGGGCAAGGAAGACATCCTCGCCTGGCACCGCACGCTGCACAACAAGGGCTGGCTGACGCCGTCCTGGCCGGTGGAATACGGCGGCACGGGCTGGGACTCGGTGCGCAAGTACATCTTCTCGGAAGAACTGGCCCGCGCCCAGACCAGCCAGACCAGCTTTGGCCTCGGGATGATCGGGCCGGTGCTCTACACCTTCGCCACGCCCGAGCAGAAGGAGAAGTTCCTGCCGGGCACCATGAACGGCGACATCTGGTGGTGCCAGGGCTACAGCGAGCCGGGCGCCGGCTCCGACCTCGCCGGCCTGTCGACCCGCGCCGTGCGCGACGGCGACCACTACATCGTCACCGGCCAGAAGACCTGGACCACCCAGGGGCACTTCGCCGACTGGGGCTTCTTCCTGGTCCGCACCGATCCGGACGCCAAGAAGCAGGAAGGCATCTCCTTCCTGCTGATCGACATGACCTCGCCGGGCATCACCGTGCGCCCGATCATCACCATCGAGGGCGGCCACGAGGTCAACGACGTGTTCCTCGACAACGTCCGGGTTCCGGTCGCCAACCTGATCGGCGAGGAGAACAAGGGCTGGACGGTGGCCAAGTACCTGCTCGGGCACGAGCGCACCGGGATCGCCGGCGTCGCCCGCTCCAAGCGCGGCATCGAACGCCTGCGCGAGCTGGCCACGGCCGAGCTGGCCGACGACGCCCACCCGCTGATCAACGACAGCGACTTCCGCCGCAAGGTGGCCGAGCTGGAGGTCGACCTTGCGGCGCTGGAATACACCGAGCTGCGCAGCCTGGCCTCGGAGAGCAAGGGCAAGGGCCCCGGCCCGGAAGCCTCGCTGCTGAAGGTCAAGGGCACCGAGGTCGGCCAGCGCCTGACCGAGCTGACCCTGGAAGCGGCGGCCCACTACGGCGCGCCGTATGCCCGCGGCATGCAGGGCGGCAACGACCTGCCCGTCGGCCCCGACTACGCCGGCAAGGCCGCCCCGACCTACTTCAACATGCGCAAGACCTCGATCTTCGGCGGCTCCAACGAGATCCAGCGGAACATCATCGCGAAAGCCGTGCTGGGGCTGTGACTCAAACTCCTCCCCCTGAGGGGGAGGGGGACCAGCCGGAGGCTGGTGGAGAGGGAGGCGCCGCTGTTTGCTTCCGAAGCGCCGGCCGCGACGGCAACCCGCCGACAGTCGCGCATCCCTCTCCGA
>JBKJII010000236.1:0-1593 GCA_046598505.1 Caulobacter sp.
CAAGCAGGCGCTGCTGGACAGCTTCTCCCTGCGCCTGGTTGCCTCCGGTGCTGTTGAAGACCAGCTGGACCTCGCGGTTCTTCATCGCATCGACGATGTGCGGACGGCCTTCGAGCACCTTGCGGACCGGGATGGTCTCGATGCCCTGGCTCTTCAGCCACTCGCCCGTGCCGGCCGTGGTCAGCACCTTGAAGCCAGCCGCCTGCAGCAGTTTCACCGGCTCGATGATCCACGGCTTGTCGCTGTCCTTGACCGAGACGAAGGCCGCGCCGCCGGTCGGCAACTCGACGCCGCCGCCCAGCTGGCTCTTGGCGAAGGCGCGAGCGAAGGCCGGCGCCATGTCGGTCTCACCGGCGCGCTTCCAGTCCAGGCCCATGACTTCGCCGGTCGAGCGCATTTCCGGGCCGAGCACTGTGTCGACGCCGGGGAAGCGGGCGAACGGGAAGACCGCTTCCTTGACCGCGATGTGATCGTAGGGCCGGTCGACGAGGCTGAAGCTGGCCAGCGTCTCGCCGGCCATGATCTTGGCGGCGATGGCCGCGACCGGCTGGCCGATGGTCTTGGCCACGAACGGCACCGTGCGGCTGGCGCGCGGATTGACCTCGAGCACGAAGATGCGCGGACTGGCCGAGTGCGGCTCCTCGATGGCGAACTGTACGTTCATCAGCCCACGGACGTTCAACGCCAGGGCCATCTCGACGGTCTGGCGTTTCAGCTCGGTGATGACCGCTTCCGGCAGCGAGAAGGGCGGCATGGAGCAGGCGCTGTCGCCGCTATGCACACCGGCCTCTTCAATATGCTCCAGCACCCCGGCGACGAACACGTCGGTCCCGTCGCACAGGGCGTCGATGTCGACCTCGGTGGCGCGGGACAGGTATTGATCGATCAGGATCGGCGCGTCGCCGCTGACCTCGACAGCGGTGCGCACGTAGCGCTCCAGCTGCTCGTCATCGCGGATGATCTCCATGCCGCGGCCGCCCAGCACATAGGAGGGGCGGATGACGATCGGGTAGCCGACCTGATGGGCGGCGGTGAAGCATTCCTCGGCGCTGCGGGCCAGGGCGTTGACCGGCTGGGCGATGTTGAGGCGGTGCAGCAGCTGCTGGAAGCGCTCGCGGTCCTCGGCAAGGTCGATGGCGTCGGGGCTGGTGCCCAGGATCGGGATACCGGCGTCTTCCAGGGCCTGGGCCAGCTTCAGCGGGGTCTGGCCGCCGAACTGGACGATGACCCCCAGCAGGGTCCCCTTGCGCTGCTCGACGGCGATCAGCTCCAGTACGTCCTCGGCGGTCAGCGGCTCGAAGTACAGGCGGTCGGAGGTGTCGTAGTCGGTCGACACGGTCTCCGGGTTGCAGTTGACCATGATCGACTCGATGCCGAGGTCCGCCAGGGCGAAGGCCGCATGGCAGCAGCAGTAGTCGAACTCGATCCCCTGGCCGATCCGGTTGGGACCGCCGCCGAGGATGATGGCCTTGCGGGCGTTTGTGGGCGCGCTCTCGCACTGCGGTTCCTGCCCGAGCGAGCCGGTCTCATAGGAGGAATACATGTAGGGCGTGGCGGCGCGGAACTCGCCGGCGCAGCTGTCGATGCGCTTGT
>JBKJII010000038.1:0-3127 GCA_046598505.1 Caulobacter sp.
GTAGAGAGTAGGGAGTAGGGAGTAGGGAGTAGGGAGTAGACCAGCCGCGCAGGCGTTCGTCACCGGTTCAAGCCGCCCCTTGCTACTCCCTATTCCCTACGCCCTACTCCCTGGCCAAACCCGCAACATCGGCCCCCCATGCCCCTCCCCTCCGTCTACGCCGCCCACCGCCTCGTCCCGGCAAAATCCTTCGAGGACCTGAAGATCGGCGACCGTTACCCCCTCCCCTCGCGCACCCTGGGCGACGGCAACTTCACAGCCTTCCAGGCGGTCAGCCTCGACAATCACCCGATCCACTACGACGCGGAATACTGCCAGGCGCTGGGCCATCCGGGTCCGCTGGCCCATGGGCTGCAGGTGCTCTGCTTCACCGCCGCCGGAGCCGGCCTGTTCCCGCACGAGATCGGCGACGCCTTGCTGGGCATGATCGAGGTGCGGGCGAAGGTCCTGAAAAGCGCCTATCCGGGCGACACTCTCTATCCGGCCCTCGAGATCAGCGACCTGAAGCGCCAGCGCACCACCGGCGTGGTGGTCATGAAGGCCACCGTGACCAACCAGAAGGGCGAGATGGTTCTGGACGGCGAGCACACATACCTGCTCAAGCTTTGAGCTCCATCACCGCGACCGGACATCGATGACCGATCCGCAGCCCAAAGCCCGCAAGCCCAGCCTGCTCGGCCGTCTCGGCCCCGGCCTGATCACCGGCGCGGCCGACGATGATCCCGGCGGCGTGGCCACCCACTCCCAGGCCGGCGCGGCGTTCGGCTTCAACATGCTGTGGAGCGTGGTGCTGGCCTACCCGCTGCTGGCGGCGATCCAGGCCATCGTCGCGCGCATCGGGCGGGTCACCGGCCACGGCCTGGCGGCCAACGTCAAGCGCGTGTTCCCGGCCTGGTTGCTGGCGATCCTGGTGCTGTCGCTGCTGGTGGCCAACACCATCAACATCGCCGCCGACATCGCCGCCATGGGTGAGGCCGCGGCCCTGGTCATTCCCGGCGTCAGCAAGTTCGCCTTCGCCCTGGCCATCGGGATCGGCTGCGTGCTGCTCGAAGTGTTCATGAGCTACAAGCGCTACGTCGGGGTGTTGAAGTGGCTGACCCTGTCGCTGCTGGCCTACGTCGGCGTCGTGTTCACCGTGAAGATCCCCTGGGGCGAGGTCGCCCTGCGCTCGTTCGTGCCGGACATCAGCTTCACCCCGGCCTTTCTGACCATGGTCGTGGCGGTCTTCGGCACCACGATCAGCCCCTACATGTTCTTCTGGCAGAGCTCACAGGAGGTCGAGGACCTGGGTCCCGACCCTGAAAAGCGTTCTTTGCTCAACACGCCGGATCTGGCCGACGGCGAGCTTCGCCGCATCCGGTTCGACACCTGGTCCGGCATGGCCATGTGCAGCCTGATCGCCTTCTTCATCGTCCTGACGACCTCGGTCACGCTGCACGCCAACGGCGTCACCAGCATCGACAGCGCAGCCCAGGCCGCCCAGGCCCTGCGGCCGATCGCCGGCGAACTGGCCTTCTGGCTGTTCAGCCTCGGCATCATTGGCACCGGCCTGCTGGCCGTGCCGGTGCTGGCGGGCTCGGCGGCCTACGCCATTTCGGAGTCCTTCGGCTGGCCGATGGGCCTTGATCGCAAGCTCGGCCAGGCGTCGGGGTTCTACGCCATCATCGCCGCCGCGACCCTGGGCGGCGTCACGCTCGCCTTCGCCGACATCAATCCGATCAAAGCTCTGTTCTGGAGCGCGGTGCTGAACGGGCTGGTCGCGGTGCCGATCATGATCGTGGCCATGGTGCTGGCCTCGCGCAAGGCGGTGATGGGACCCTTCGTTATCGGGCGGACGCTGAAGATCCTCGGCTGGACGGCCACCGCTGTCATGGCCGTCGCCGGGGTCGGCATGTTCCTCGCTTGACCGCCCTGACGGCAACGCGATCTTGTCCCTCCAGACGTGAGGGAGACGAACCATGGGCGCCGACGGCCGCAAGAGCATCTTCATCACCGGCGCCGCCAGCGGCATCGGCCTGGCCACCGCCAAACGGTTCGCGGCTGAGGGCTGGTTCGTCGGCCTCGCCGACATCGATGCGACCGGCCTGAAGCTGGCGCAGGGCGCGCTCGGCGCCGGAAATTGCAGCCTCCACAAGCTCGACGTCCGCGACCGCGCGGCCTGGAAGAAGGAGCTCGCCGCCTTCGGCAAGGCCACCGGCGGCCGCCTGGACGCTCTGCTCAGCAACGCCGGCATCGCCAACTACGGCTTCTACGAAGACCAGACGGACGACGAGGTCGACCGGCAGATCGACATCAATATCAAGGGTGTCTCCAACGGCGCCCGGGCGGGCCTCGAGCTGCTGAAGGCGACGCCCGGCTCGACCCTGATTAATGTGGCGTCCTGCGCGGGCCTGTTTGGCGCGCCGAAAATGGCCGTCTACTGCGCGACCAAGTTCGCCGTGCGCGGCCTGTCGGAAGCCCTCGACATCGAGTTCGAGCGGCACGGCGTGAAGGTCCGCTGCATCATGCCCTGGTTCGTCGACACGCCGATCCTGCAGGCCGGATCGGCCGGATCGAACGAGAAGATCGCCGACTCGATCCGGAGCGGCGGCTCAGCGGTCTACACCGTCGAGGAGGCCGCCGACGTGATCTGGAAGTCCATTCAGAGCAAGGACGTCCACCATATCGTCGGCAAGGCGGGCAAGCAGCTGCGCTTCGCCGCCCGCTTCATGCCGGGCTCGATCAGGAAACAGCTGAAGGCGACGCTTGGGGTTTAGCCGGGGCGTCGGCCGGGTCGCGGCGCTGGGCCGAGGCCGGCTCCGCGGGCTTGCCGGCGGGACCGCCCAGAGCCGTGTCGGCCGCGCTGACGTCCAGCGTCGTCTGGGCGGTGGCGGCGATGAACACCGCCTCCGTCGACGGCGCCGATGCGGCGTAGGGCACAGGCGCGCCCGGCATGCCGAGGTTGGCGTAGATCGGGCGATCGCCCAGCTGCGGACCCGACGAGGGGGCCGGCGCGCGATCAAACGCACCCGGCGCGCCGCCACGGCCGCCGAAGCGGTAGAAGACGTGCAGGCCGACCTGGCTCACGCGAACCAGATGCGGTCCCCAGCCCGGTGAGACGTTGATCGTGTGGAAGTGGGTCGCATTG
>JBKJII010000076.1:0-10514 GCA_046598505.1 Caulobacter sp.
CCTCGGCCAGAAGCGCCTCAAGGCCCAAGCTTCGGTCGACAAGGCCGAGGCCGAATGGATGGAACTCGCTGAGCAGCTGGCGGCGGTTGGGGCCTGATGAGGTGGTTCGAGACGCGATCCTGGGGGATCGCATCTCGAAGGACGCCCCCTCACCCGCACTTCACCTCTTTGACGATGCCCGTCTCGGCGTCGAAGAAGATGTTCAGGCGGCTCGGGTTGTAGTCCATCGTCACCGGGCAGGTGGTGCAGGCGACGCGGCGCTTTCCCGGGTCGGTGGGGATCGGGATACGGCTGCGCGGCTGGCCGACCAGCCATTGCAGATCCTTCGCGCCGCAGGAGTCGGGCGCCGGCGGGGGCGGCAGTGGAATGGTCGGAGTCAGCGAAATCGGCGGCGGCGGCGCAACGGGTGGCGGCGGTGATGCGGCACAGGCCGACAAGGCCAGAACGGCGAGCACAGTCAGAGACTTCACGCGATTTTCTCCCAGCCTCGTTGTTCACCCTGCCGCCAGTAACTGATCGGCCGGCCTTCCGCCTTGAAGGTCTTCCAGCGGCCCCGCGCCTGACCCAGCGCCGACTCGTCGCGACCGTCGAACAGCACGATACAGCGCTCGTGAGGGGTGAGGTCGCCCGGCTCGGCTCCGTCGATCAGGAACAGCGCCTGCGCGGCATTCGGCGTGTCGAGCGCCGTGGTCAACAGCACCGGCTGGTGCTCGGCGAACGGTTCGCTGGCCAGGCCGTGCGGCAGGAAGCTCTCGTCGCGAAAGCTCCACAGCCAGCCGTCGAGGTGCTCGAGCCGCTCGGCTTCCCGCGTGCGGACCACGGCCCGCCAGCCCTTCTTCAGGGTTTTGTCCAGCAGGTCGGGCAGCACCTGATCGAGCGACGAGCGCTCGAGGTGGTAGAACCAGACTTCGCAGGGTGGGTTGCTCAACGGGTCTGCGTCCTTCGAGACGCCCGCTCGGGCGGGCTCCTCAGGATGACGGAAATTGGCAGGCGGCAATAGTGTTCGCCACGGTGAGGAGCGGCGCCGCGTCTCGAACCACGACTAACCCTCGTACCTGTCCGCCACCATGCGGTTCAGCAGGCGCACGCCGAAGCCGGTCGCGCCGTCCGGGATGGTCGGCACGGTCGAGGGCTTCTTCCAGGCGGTCGAGGCGATGTCGAGGTGCGCCCACGGCACGCCGTTGACGAACTTCTGCAGGAACAGCGCCGCGGTGATCGAGCCGCCGGCCCGGCCGTTGCCGGTGTTCTTCAGGTCGGCGATCATGCTCTCGATCTGCTTGTTGTACTGATCGGGCATCGGCATGCGCCACAGGGGCTCGGACTCAGCCTTCGACGCCGCAAGAAGATTGTCTGACAACTCGTCGTTATTGCTGAACAAACCGCCCAGGTCGTTTCCGAGCGAAATGATGATTGCGCCGGTCAGGGTGGCCAAGTCGACCATGAACTTCGGCTTGAAGCGGTCCTGGCAGTACCAGAGGGCGTCGGCCAGAACGAGGCGGCCCTCTGCGTCGGTGTTGATGATCTCGATGGTCTGGCCCGACATCGACGAGACCACATCGCCGGGGCGCTGGGCGTTGCCGTCGGGCATGTTCTCGACCAAACCGAGGATGCCAACCGCGTTGACCTTGGCCTTGCGGCCGGCCAGCACGTGCATGAGGCCGGCCACGGCGGCCGAGCCGCCCATGTCCCACTTCATGTCTTCCATGCCGTCGGCGCCCTTGAGGCTGATGCCGCCGGTGTCGAAGGTGACGCCCTTGCCGACGAAGGCCACCGGCTGGCTGTCGCCGCCGCCCTTCCACTGGATGACGACCATCTGGCTGTCGCGGACGCTGCCCTGTCCGACGCCCAGCAGGCTGCCCATGCCGAGCTTCATCATCGCTTCTTCGTCGAGGATCTCGATCTCCAGGCCCAGCGATTCGAGCGCCTGCATGCGCTTGGCGTATTCGGCCGGGTAGAGGACGTTCGGCGGCTCGGAAACCAGATCGCGCGAGAAGTAGATCGCCTCGCCGAGCGCCTTGAGCGGCGCGAAAGCGGTTTCGGCGGCCTTGGGGTCGTCGGTATGGATCTGGACCGTCTGGACCGAAGGCTTGGCCGCCGGCTTCTCGGTGGTGCGGTAGCGGTCAAAGCGGTAGGCGGCCAGGGTCACGCCGAGCGCCGCCTGGGCGGCTTCAGCCGCGGTCGCGCCGGGCAGCAGAACATGCAGAACTTCGGAGCCACTGCCCTTGGTCGCGCCGAAAGCCTGAGCGGCGAACCGCTCGGCGGCGTCGACGTTCCAGTCCGCCCCGGCGCCGACAACCACCAGACGCTGCACATCTAGGCCCCCGGGCACCACCAGTTCGACCGTCTGGCCGGCCTTGCCGGCGAAGCGGCCGGCGGCGATGGCGCGGGTCACCGCCCCGCCGGTCGCCTTGTCCATGTCCTCGGCCGCCGTAGAGAGTTTCCCTCCCTCGAAGGCCATCACGGCGACGGCGCCGCCCTTGGGGGTCCTGGTCCGGTCGGCGACGACAAACTCGATGCGCATGGCACACTCCTCAGATCTGTCCGGCGGGCATAGTCCAACCCGCGACCATAGGAAAGCTTGGGCGGTTGTATCGGCCTTGGACGGGCGTATAGAACGGGCGGCCCCCTGATTGGGGTATTCCCTGACTGCAAACGGGTTCAGCTTCCCACACGATGCGTCTGATCGAGCGCTATCTGTTCCGCCAGCTCCTGACGCCGACGCTCCTTGCGGCGGCGGCGCTGGGCGCTGTCGGCTTGCTGAGCCAGAGCCTGGGCCAGCTCGACATCATCATCGAGCAGCGCCAGACGGCTTGGGTGTTCCTGAAAGTCATCTTTCTGGCGATGCCCCAGCTGCTGAACCTGATTCTGCCGATCGCCGTGTTCGTGGCGGCGCTGGTCGGCCTGAACCGCCTGCATGCCGAGCATGAGCTGGTGGTCTGCTACGCCGCCGGCATGAGCCGCTGGCGGGTCGTCTCGCCGGGCCTGAGACTGGCCGTCATGGCGACGCTGGTCGGGCTGTCGATCAATCTTTGGGTTCAGCCGGCCTCCTACCGGGCCATGCGCGACATCTTTTACGCCGCCAAAACCGACCTCGCGGCGACGCTGGTGCGCGAGGGTGAATTCACCGAACCGGCGCCGCGGCTGACCGTCTATGGCCAGACCGTCGAGAGCGACGGCAAGATCCTCAACCTGTTCATCCATCACCGCAACGAGACCGGCGGCGCGACGACCTATACAGCCAGGGAAGGCCGCATCACCTACCGCGAGGGCCAGCCGGTGCTGGTGATGCACAATGGCTCCAACCAGGAGTTCTCGCGCACAGGGGTGCTGAACTACCTGTCGTTCGAGGAGTACGCACTCGACCTGACGCCCTTCCTCAAGACCCGCGACGGCGTCACCTACGAAGCCTCCGACCGCTACCTGCACGAACTGTTGTTTCCAGACCTGTCCCGCAGCTACGAGCGGAAGAATCGCGAAAAGCTGTTGGCCGAGGGCCATTCCCGGCTCGCCTCTCCCCTCTACAGCCTGACCTTCATGGCCATGGCCTGCGCCGCGGTGCTGGGGTCGAGCTTCAGCCGGCTCGGCTATGGTCGACGGATCGCGATCGCCGGCGCCCTGGCGGCGCTGGTGCGCATCATCGGCTTCGCCGTGCAGTCCGCCAGCGAGGATAGTCCCTGGCTCAACATCATGCAGTACCTGGTGCCCGTCATCGCCGGCGGCTGGGCCCTCACCCAACTGTTCCGCCGGGTTGAGCGACGATCCGGCTGGCGTGAGTGGATACCGTTCGCGGCGGTCAAACCTCGCGTGGCCGCGGCATGAGCCAGGGCATCGGACGTCTCGAGCGCTATGTGCTGACCCGCACCCTGATCGGGGTCGCCGGAGCGTTGGCGGTCATCGGGGCGGTGATCCTGCTGATCGACTTCGTGGAAGTCTCGCGCACCGTCGGCGGACGCGGCGACGCGGGGTTTCCGCGCCTGTTGTGGCTGACCATGCTCAAGGCGCCGTCGACCATCCTGACCCTGCTGCCTTTCGCCTTTCTGTTCGGCACGCTGGCGGCGTTCGTCGGTCTCAACCGACGCAGCGAGCTGATCGCCATGCGCGCGGCCGGCGTCTCGGCCTGGCGCTTCATCCTGCCGGCGGCGGTGGCGGCGTTTGTCGTCGGAGCCGTGACGGTCTCGGCGCTCAATCCGCTGGCTGCGATGCTCGGCGCCTCGTTCGAGCGCTCGCGCACGGCCATCGCCGCGGAATTCCAGACCTCGACCGCCAAGGACACATGGCTCCGGCAGGGCGACGCCAGTTCGCAGGTGGTGATTCGCGCCGGGTCGCACGACGAGATCAACGGCACGGTGCGCCTCAAAGACGTCTCGATGTTCATCTACCGCGTCACACCGGCGGGCGGGCTGGAGTTTTCGCGCCGGCTCGAGGCAGAGGAGGCACGTCTGATGCCGGGCTATTGGCGGCTGCGCGGCGTACGCGAGGCGGCGCCCGGCGCTGGATCGGTGCGATCCGAAACCCTGTCGATTCCATCGACCCTCGATGAACAGGCGGCCATCGAGCGCTTCACCACGCCCGACGCGATCGCCTTCTGGCGGCTTCCGGCGACGATCCGCGGCACCGAGGCGGCTGGTTTTTCCGCCCTGCCCTATCGCCTGAGGCTGCACCAGTTGCTGGCCACGCCTTTGCTCTATGCGGCCCTGTCGGTGCTGGCGGCGGCCTTTTCGCTGCGGCTGATGCGCCTGGGCGGCCTGGCGGCGCTGTCGGCCGCCGGCGTGGCGCTGGGCTTCATCTTTTTCTTCTTCAACCAGTTCTGCGGCGCGCTGGGCAAGGCCGAGATCCTGCCCGCCTTCGCCGCCGCCTGGGCGCCGCCGCTGCTGGCGCTGTTATCGGGGCTGACGCTGCTTTGCTATACGGAGGACGGGGGAATCGTGCGCACTCGCCCCCCCGGGAGAAAGACCGCCAGATGAGCAACGCTCGACGCTCCGCCGGACGCGCCGGCCTGCTGGCCGGCAGCGCCGTGATGGCCCTGGCCTTCACCATGCCCGCGACGGCCCAGGACGCCACGCCCGCCGCCGCCGCGCCGGTCGCCGCGCCCGAGGACGACGGTCTTGGCGATCGCGGCTTTTATCTGGAATCGGACCTGCTCATCCAGGATGACGGCCAGCAGGTGATCACTGCCCGGGGCGAGGTCGAGATTCGCTATCGCGGACGCACCCTGCGCGCGGGCGAGGTGATCTACGACGTCAAGAGCGGGGTGATCACCTCGCGCGACAAGGTGGTCATCATCGACCCGTCCGGCGGCGTGAGTTTCGCGGACGTGATGATCCTCGACGAGGAGCTCCGCGCGGGCGTCGCCCAGGGCTTTTCGGCGCGCCTCGCCGGCAACGTGAAAATCGCCGCTGCCACGGCCGTGCGCCGCAGCGACACGGTCAACGAGCTGAACAAGGCGATTTACACGCCCTGCGAAATATGCGCCGCGGATCCGACGCACCCGCCGACCTGGTCGATCCGCGCAGACAAGGTGGTCGAGGATCGCGACAAGCAGATCATCTACTATCGCAACGCCGTCATCGAGCTGTTCGGCGTGCCCGTGTTCTACGCCCCGGTGTTCTGGCATCCCGACCCGAGCGCCGAGCGCAAGTCGGGCCTTCTGCCGCCCAAGATTCTCGGCTCCGAGCGGCGTGGCCTGTCCTACGAACAGCCCTACGCCTGGATCATCTCGCCCTCGCAAGACCTGGTCATCAGCCCGCAGCTGAACACCCGGGTAAACCCGTTCGTGAACTTCCAGTGGCGGCGGCGCTTCCAGAACGGCCAGATCACCGCGCGGTTCGGCTACACCTACGAGCAGGACTTCGACAGCGACGGCGATCGCTTCGGCGACAGCACCTCGCGCAGCTATGTGCTGGCCGACGGCGCCTTCGACCTGGGTGACCACTGGCGGTGGGGTTTCGCCGCCGAACGGGCCTCGGAAGACCTGATCTTCGACAAGTACGACATCAGCGACATCTACGCCCAGCGCGGCCTGGTCGCGTCGGACGACAAGCGCCTGACGTCGCAGGTCTATGCCGTTCGGCAGGACGAGCGGTCCTATTTCAGCATTGCGGCGGTCAGTATCCAGGGCCTCCGCCCGACCGATATCGACCGCACCTTCCCGACCATCGCCCCGCTGGTCGAGGGCTATTGGGAGCCCGCCGGTCCGGTGTTCGGCGGCCGCCTGCGCGTGAGCGGCTCAGCCGTCGGTCTGACGCGGGAACAGTCGCAGTTCGTCTCGACGCAGCCCGGAACCGACAGCCGGCGGGCCACCGCCGCCGTCGACTGGCGCAGCAACTACACCTTCAGCAACGGGTTACGGCTGTCGCCGTTCGCCGAGGCGCGGGCCGATGTGTTCAACATCAGCGATCTGCCGCCGCCCAACCTTGGACAGGACGCGACGATCAACCGGGCGCTCGGCGTGGTGGGCGTCGATGTCAGCTACCCGCTCTATCGCCGCGACGGCGACCGGACCGTGATCCTGGAGCCGCTGCTGCAGGTGGCCCTGTCGCCGGATAGCGAGCTCAACCCGCTGATCGCCAACGAAGACAGCTCGGTGCTCGAGTTCGACGAGACCAATCTGCTGCGCGCCAACAAATTCCCCGGCTTCGACCTCTACGAGGGCGGTCAGCGCATCAACGTCGGCGCACGGGCGACCCTGCTGTATGACGATGGCCGCGGCATCAGCCTGCTGGTCGGCCGCAGTTTCCGGGCCGAACCCGACCCGCAGTTCCCGGCCCGCAGCGGCCTGCAGCCCAAAGCCTCTGACTGGATCGTGGCGGCCGAAGGCACGCCGGTCGACGGCGTCAACTTTTTCACGCGCGCGCGCTTCGACGCCTCCACGGGCGACATCCGCCGGGCGGAAGTCGGGGTGAACGTCGATTTCGACCGCGCCTCCGGCTTCATCCGCTACCTGAGAGACAACCAGGACATCACCGGTGTCCAGCGCGAGGACGTCGACTTCGCAGGCAAGGTGATCGTCGCGGGCAACTGGGGCGTCACGTTCGCCGGCGTGCGGGACGTCGAGAGCGATGTCTGGCGCCGCCAGGAATTCGGCGCGGTCTACAGCGACGATTGCCTCGATCTGGCCGTCGTCTGGGTGCACGAGGAGACCTACAATCGCGCGCTGGGTCCGTCGGACTCGGTGATCCTGCGCCTAACGCTCGCCACATTGGGCGATAAAGGCTACAGGCAATGAATATCGGCCGGGGCCAGGCGTCTCCGCCGGGCCAAATTCTCAAGGGAACGACCAGATTGATGAAGTCGGCGCGTAGCTTCACGGGCTTGGCGATGGCGGCTGTGTCCGTCACCAGCCTGAGCCTGGCTCCCATGGCGTCCGCCCAGGACGCGCCGGCCGCGTCGGCCGCGGTCTATGCGCCGCAGACCGTGCCGGCCGCGGCGGTGGACGCGCCGTTGCCGACCGTTTGGGAAAGCGTCGCTGCTATCGTCAACGACGACATCGTCTCGACCTATGACCTGGTCCAGCGCATGCGTCTGCTGGTGCTCACTGCGGGCATCCAGCCGACGCAGGAGAATCTGCCCCAGCTGCAGCAGGAAGCCCTGCGCGGCCTGGTCGAAGAGCGCCTGGAAATGCAGGAACTCCGTCGCGTCGAGCGCGAGAACAAGATCGAGATCGTCGCCGACGACGCCGACGTCGATGCGGCCGTCGCCGACATGGCCCGCGGCGCCAACAATATGACGGCCGAACAGCTTCTGGCCCAACTCCGCGCGTCCGGGATCGGTCCCGAAACGCTGCGCGCCCAGTTGCGGGCCGAAATCAGCTGGCAGGGCTATATCAGCGGTCGCTTCCGCGGGCGCCTGCGCATCGGCCGCGACCAGATCAAGGCGATGCTGGATCGGCTGGCCGCCCAGGCCAGCAAGCCGCAGTACCAGATCAGCGAAGTCTACATCGAAGCCGCGCGCGTCGGCGGGATGCAGGTCGCCTACCAGGGCGCGCAGTCGTTGATCACCCAGATGCAGCAGGGCGCGCCCTTCGCCGCGGTGGCGCGCCAGTTCTCCGCCTCGCCGAGTGCGGCGAACGGCGGCGACGCCGGCTGGATCGGCGCCGGCGAGATGCCGACCGAGGTGGACGTGGTGCTCGACCAGCTGCGCCCCGGCCAACTGTCGCCACCCATCGCCACCCAGGACGGCGTCTACATCATCTATCTGCGAGACAAGCGAGCCGGCTCGAACGTGACCATGGTCACGCTGAAGCAGATTGCCGTGCCCCTGGCCGAAGACGCGACTCCCGAACAGATCGCCGCCGCCGGCGCGACGCTGGAAGGGCTGCGTGGCAAGATCACCGGCTGCGCGGACCTTGAAGCCCTGGCCGCCTCCGATCCGGGCGTTCTTGCCGGCGATCTGGGTGAAGCCGAGGTTTCGACCCTGGCGCCTGACTTCCAGACGGCCATCAGCACCACGACCGATGGCCAGCTGTCCCAGCAGATCCGCACCTCCCTTGGCCTTCACCTGGTCATGGTGTGCGGTCGCCGCTCCAGCGGCGCGCAGCTGCCCACGCCCGAACAGGTCGAGTCGCGCCTGATGAGCGTTCAGCTGTCGAACATCTCCAAGCGCATCCTTCGCGACCTGCGCACCAGCGCGACCATCGAGACGCGGTGACGGCGGCGCCTCTGGCCCTGAGCCTGGGCGATCCCGCCGGGATCGGTCCGGAAATCACGGTCAAGGCCTGGCGCGCCCTGCGCGAAAAAGGCCCGGCCTTCATGGTCATCGGCGATGCCCAGGCCCTGGGTTCGACGCCAGGAGCGCCGGCGCCCATCCGCGCCGTAACCGGACCGCTGGAAGCCGCGCATACCTTCGCCGAGGCGATTCCAGTCCTCGACATTCCGCTCTCGACGCCGGTCGTCGCCGGTCAGCCGAACCCGGCCAACGGCGCCTCGGTGATCCGCTGGATCGAGACCGGCGCGGGATTGGCCCTGTCCGGGGACGTCAGCGGCCTGGTCACCGCCCCGATCGCCAAGGCGCCGCTCTATGCCGCCGGCTTCCGCTTTCCGGGTCACACCGAGTTTCTTGCCGACCTGAGCGCCGCCGAACAGCAGGGTGGGCCTCGTGGGCCGGTGATGATGCTGATCGCCGGCGACCTGCGCGTGGCGCTGGTGACCATCCATACGCCCCTGGCGGCGGTTCCCGCGCAAATCACTGTCGAAAAGGTCGTGAACACCGCGCTTGTGACCTACCGCGCACTGAAGCAGGACTTCGGCATCGAGTTCCCACGGATGGTCCTGTGCGGCCTGAACCCTCACGCGGGCGAATCCGGCGAGATCGGTCGGGAAGAGATCGACGTGCTGCAGCCGGCCGTCCGGGCGTTGGGGGATCTCGGCGTCGCCCTGCGGGGTCCCCTGCCTGCCGACAGCCTGTTCCACGCCGAGGCGCGCGCCGGCTATGACGCGGCCATCTGCCTTTATCATGACCAGGCGCTGATCCCGGTGAAAATGCTCGACTTCTGGGGCGGGGTGAACGTCACCCTGGGGCTGCCGATCGTACGCACCTCGCCCGACCACGGGACCGGCTTCGACATCGCCGGCCGGGGGCTGGCGCGACCCGACAGCATGATCGCCGCCATCCGACTTGCGGCTCAGATCGCGGACCGTCGCAGCGCCTGAGCGATCCGCAGTTCGCACGGTCGTCATCGTCGGACTTGTTCCGACGACCCATGCGTGATGTGTCGGCCTGCAGAAGCGGGATCGTCATGACGAGAGCCGGCTCGCATCGTGTTCATGGATCGTTGGAACCAGTCCGACGATGACGGAAAATGAGTTGAGGGACAGCGTGTCGAGCGAGACCACGAGCATGCTTGAAGCCCTGCCGCCGCTCCGCGAGAGCCTGAGCGAGCATGGCCTGCTGGCCGACAAGAGCTTCGGACAGCACTTTCTGCTGGACCTCAATATCACGCGCAAGATCGCCCGCCTGGCCGGGCCGCTGGATGGCCAGACCGTGATCGAGGTCGGGCCGGGTCCCGGCGGCCTGACCCGCGCCCTGCTTGAGGCCGGTGCAAAGGTCATCGCCGTCGAGAAGGACCCGCGCTTCCTGCCCCTGCTCGAAGAGCTCGCGCAGGCCGCCGACGGCCGGCTGACGCTGGTGCAGGGCGACGCCCTGAAGGTTGACGAGGCTGCCCTGGCCGGCGGGCCAGGCCATGTGGTGGCCAACCTGCCCTACAACGTCGGCACGCCGCTGTTGATCAAGTGGCTGACAGGGGTCTGGCGGCCAGTCTCCATGAGCCTGATGTTCCAGAAGGAAGTCGCTGACCGCATCGCCGCGCCGGTCGGCGGGGACGCCTACGGCCGGCTGGCCGTGATCTGTCAGGCGCTCTGTCACGCCAAGGTGGTCATGGACCTGCCGGCACGCGCGTTTACCCCGCCGCCGAAGGTCGCCTCGGCGGTCGTGCGACTGGACCCGCTGGCGACCCGCCTTCCCGACGCCGAGATCGCGGCGCTGGAAAAAGTCACCGCCGCCGCCTTCGGCCAACGCCG
>JBKJII010000094.1:0-7621 GCA_046598505.1 Caulobacter sp.
GGCGTGCCCAGCGGCAGCCAGGTTGTCGCCAGTCCGCCGATGACGTCGCCGACATGGGCCGCCGCGAACACCGCCCCGAGCGCCGCCAGCGCCTGCGGCAACAGCCCGGCCCAGCCGACCGACTCCATCAGCCGCCGGCCCTCCCGCGTCGCCGTCAGCGGCGAGGCGCGGAACATGAGCAGGGCCACGGCCGTGGCCAGCACGATCCCCGCGCCCAGCGAGATCAGCGTCACCTGCTTGGGATCGACCAGCGGATGGCCGGCGACCATCACCCCCTTCAGCGTCAGGGTCCCGGCCAGGGTCACGACCGGCGGGATCAGCGCCGGGATGAACAGCCGGTTGCCCCAGCGCGCTGCCCGCACGGGCTTGTCGACGGGCTGGGGATGCTCGCCCCGGCCCAGCAGATTGATCCCGGCCAGCGCCGCCATCCCGACCAGGATCAGGCCGTTGGCCACATCCGGCAGATGCGATCCGGCGAGAAAGCTGACCGCGAACAGGCCCCAGAACGCGGCGCTGGTGAACCGCCTGGGATTGGTCGCATCGAGCAGGGTGGCGACCGCGAACACCGCGAACAGCGCGCCTGCCAGGATGTAGAGGACGTCGAGCCCGACCCAGGCGGTCATTGACCGGCCTCCCGGCCCAGCCGGCGGTCGAGCAGCAGCAGGCGCGTCCCGTGGATCAGCAGCGCCAGAACCGCCGTCGGAATGGCCCACACCGACAGGTGCAGCGGCTCGACGACGATGCCGTTCTCCTCGAGGAAGCCCTTGATCAGCAGGATCGAGGCGATGGCGATGAAGATGTCCTCGCCGAAGAACAGCCCGACGTTGTCGGTCGCCGCGGCCATGGCCTTGACCCGGTCGCGCGCGGCGGGCGTCAGGCCCGGATCCTGCGTCTCCGCGGCCGCCTCGGCCATCGGCGCGATCAGCGGCCGGACCATCTGGGCATGCCCGCCCAGCGAGGTCAGGCCAATGGCCGCGGTCAGCTGGCGGATGACCATGTAGATCAGCAGCAGCCGCCCCGCCGTCGCCGACCGCAGCCGCCCGATCAGCGCCCTGGCCCGCTCCTGCAGCCCCTCCCGCTCCAGCAACCCGATCAGCGGCAGGATCAGCCAGACGACGCTGATGTAGCGGTTGTCCCTGAACGCCTTGCCGAGGATGGCCAGGGTCGCGACCACGTCCAGCCCGGCCGCGATCCCGGTGACGATCGCCGCCGCCGCCACGATCAGCAGCGGATTAAGCCGCGCCGCGAACCCCGCGACCACAACCCCTACGCCCAGCAGAACCCACATGTCGGCGACTCCCCTGTGTCGTGACGGAGAGTAGATCGGGTCGCGGGCTGGGACACGCCCTGAAGTGCATGTCCCCGAGCGCGCCCAACGGGGACATGCACTTCAGTGCGTGTCCCCTGCAGCTTGATTCCGCTAACCCCGCCCCACGCTCGAGTACCGGAACCCGCGCACGCGCATGTCCTCCGGCCGGTAGATGTTGCGCAGATCCACCACGTTCGGGGTCTTCATCAACAGCTTCATCCGGTCCAGGTCGAGCGCGCGGAACTGGTCCCATTCGGTGATGATCACCACCGCGTCGGCGCCTTCGACGGCCTCGTAGGGGCCCGCCTTGAACGACACGCCCGGCAGCATCTGTTTCGCCTCGTGCCCCTCGGGATCATAGGCCTGCACCGTCGCGCCCATGGCCTGCAGGGCCGGCACGATGTCGAGGCTCGGCGCATCGCGCATATCGTCGGTGTTGGGCTTGAAGGTCAGGCCCAGCACGCCGATGACCTTGCCGGTCAGGTCGCCGTCCAGCGCGTCGGCCACCTTGCCGGCCATGGCCTTCTTGCGCGCGTCGTTGATCGACACGGTGGTCTCGATCAGCCGCACCGGCGACTTGGCGTCCTGGGCCGTACGCACCAGCGCGATGGTGTCCTTGGGAAAGCAGCTTCCGCCGTAGCCGGGGCCGGCGTTGAGGAACTTGTTGCCGATCCGCTTGTCCAGGCCGATGCCCCTGGCCACCTGCTGCACGTCGGCGCCGACGGCTTCGCACAGGTCGGCGATCTCGTTGATGAAGGTGATCTTCAGGGCCAGGAAGGCGTTGGCGGCATACTTGATCAGCTCGCTGGTCCGCCGGCCGGTGAACACGATCGGCGTCTCGTTGAGGAATAGCGGGCGGTAAAGCTCGTTCATCACCGCCTTGGCCCGCTCATCCTCGGCGCCGACGACGATGCGGTCAGGGTGTTTGAAGTCCTCGATCGCCGCGCCCTCGCGCAGGAACTCGGGGTTCGACACCACGGCGAACTGCGCGTCGGGCCGGGCCTTGCGGATGATGGCCTCGATCTCGTCGCCGGTGCCGACGGGCACGGTCGACTTGGTCACCACCACGGTGAAGCCGTCCATCAGGCCGGCGATCTCCTCGGCGGCGGCATGGACATAGCTCAGGTCCGCATAGCCGTCGCCGCGCCGCGAGGGCGTGCCCACCGCGATGAACACCGCATCGGCGCCGCGCACCGCGTCGGCCGCCTCGACCGAGAAGGCCAGCCGACCCTCGCGCACGTTGCGTTCGACCAGCGCCTCGAGGCCTGGCTCGAAGATTGGAATCTCGCCCTTCTTCAGCCGCTCGATCTTGCCCGCATCCTTGTCGATGCAGACGACATCATGGCCGAAGTCGGCAAAGCAGGCCCCCGACACCAGGCCCACATAGCCGGTGCCGATCATCGCGACGCGCATGGATCAGGATCCCTCAGACTTCCTGGTTGTATGCCCCGACTTGCGGGTGCTTCGCCAGTCTGGGCTTCACCTCGTCGCGGAACAGGCTGCGCATGTCGGCGTCCGATTGTGTGCTTTCGACGACCACGACGATCTCGGGCTTGTTCGACGAGGCGCGCACCAGCACCCAGCTGCCGTCCTCCAACGCCACGCGCACGCCGTTGACGGTGATCACCTCGCTGATCGCCCGGCCGAGGATCGTGCCGCCGGCCGCCGCCAGGGCCTCGTATTCCGCGACCACCGCGGCGACGACGTCGTACTTCACCTCGTCGGCGCAGTGCGGGCTCATGGTCAGGGAGGTGTAGGCCACCGGCAGCGCCTTGCGCATGTCGGAGAGCTTCTTGTCCCGGTTGCGGTCCAGCATGCCGAGGATGGCGGCGGCGGCGGTCAGGCCGCAGTCATAGCCCCGGCCCAGCGGCTCGTTGAGAAAGAAGTGGCCGCTCTTTTCGAACCCGGCCAGGGCGCCCAGCTCGGCGGTCTTGCGCTTGATGTAGCTGTGGCCGGTCTTCCAGTAGACGGTGGTGCAACCGTTTTCCGCCAGCACCGGGTCGGTGGCGTAGAGGCCGGTCGATTTCACGTCGACGATGAAGGTCGCGCCGGGGTTCAACGGCGCCAGGTCCCGCGCCAGCATCAGGCCGATCTTGTCGGCGTAGATCTCCTCGCCGGTGTCATCGACCACGCCGCAGCGGTCGCCGTCGCCGTCGAAGCCCAGCGCCAGGTCGGCGCCGAAGTCGCGCACGGCCTTGGCCATGGCGTGCAGCATCTCCTGGTCTTCCGGGTTGGGATTGTACTTGGGAAAGGTCCAGTCGAGCTCGCAGTCCATCTCGTAGACCACGGCCACGCCCATATCGCGCAGGGCCTGGGGCGCGAAGGCGCCGGCCGTGCCGTTGCCGCAGGCCGCGACGACCTTCAGCGGCCGGCTGATCTGCACCCGGCGGGCGACGTCGGCGATGAACCGCTCGGCCACGCCGTCTTCCCGCACCAGCTTGCCGCCGCCGCGCGCGACGAAGGCGCCGCCCAGCACGATCTCCTTCAGCCGGCCCATCTCCTCGGGCCCGAAGGTCAGCGGCCGCTGGGCGCCCATCTTGACCCCGGTCCAGCCGTTCTCGTTATGGCTGGCGGTGACCATGGCCACGCAGGGCGCGTCGAGGTCGAACTGGGCGAAATAGGCGGTCGGCGACAGGGCCAGGCCGATGTCATGCACCTCGCACCCGGCTTCGAGCAGACCCAGGATCAGGGCCTGCTTGATCGAGACGGAGTAGGACCGGAAGTCATGGCCGACGACGATCTTCGACTGGCCCAGCTCATGGATGTAGGTCCCGAGTCCCAGCCCCAGCGCCTGAATGCCCAGCAGGTTGATGTCCGGCCCGAACAGCCAGCGCGCGTCGTACTCGCGAAAGCCGGTCGCCTTGACCAGCGGCTCGTTCTCATAGGCGGCGGTGTTGGGAACCAGGTCGGAACGGGGCAGGAAGGGCATGGAACAGGCTCGCGTGACGTCTGGGCCCCGTATAGCGTCCACGCGACGACTTGGTGAGGGGGAAGCGCATGAAATCGAAGATCATCGGCGCGGCGGCGGCTGGACTGCTGTTGCTGGGCCAGGGCGCCTGGGCGGAGGAGTTCACGCCGGCGGCCCATGCCCGTTACGTGGTTGACCTGGACACGCCCGACGCCAGCATGTCGCTTTGGCGGCTCGACGACCTGTCGGGGATCAACGCCCTGCGCACCCAGGCGACCTTCGTGCGCCTCGGCAAGAAGACGCAGTGGGGTCCGCAGACGATCATCGTCCTGGCGAACGACAGGAGCGAGGTGAAGCTGACCTTCGTGATGAGTTCCAAGGGCTCCGTGGCCCTGCTTACCGCCACGCGCGGGGAGACCAAGCTGGGCACGGAACTCTTCCTCATGCCCATCGATCCGCAGGAGACCTTCGGGCTGGAGATGGACTGGACGGCCGAGGGCAAGGTCACCGTCCGGATCACCACCAGGGCCGTCAAGGAGATGGGTGGCCAGGGCTTTGAGCTGCACGACGTCACCATGGACGGCGCCCCGACGCAGATGAAGATCCTCGGCGGCGGCAACGAGACTGAATTCAAGCCCCTGACCCTGGGCGTGGTGCGTTAGAGCCCTCGGCCGGGACCGACTGTCCGCCATCACGCCGGCACGAACACCTCCTCGATACTGTCCAGGATACTCCCGCCTTCTTCGGGGACAGGCGTGGCCGGGCAGGTCTGGGTCGGGGGCGGTTCGGGCAGGGCCTCGACCTCGGCGATCGCCTCGGTCAGCCGCACCCGTTCGCTGGTCACCAGGCTGTCCACCTCGTTCCGCCGACGGCCTTCACCGACCACCATGGAGAATGTGTCGAGACTCCCTCGCAGGTGTTTCAACAAGGCGTCGCGCTTCGCCCGCCAGGCTTCGGGACCTTCACACCGCGCTGCGTCGAGCGCTTTTCGACGCTCGAGATCGTCCTTGCGAATCTCCTCCAGACCCGACGCGAGCCGAACAGGATCGAAAGCGTGCAGCTGGCCCTCAGGGAAGATCTGGGTGGGCGGCGGACGCTCGGTGGAGGGTGTCGCCGGCGGCCGCGTCGTGGTGGCGGGCGGCTCAGCGGGCTGACCAGTCCCGGGCGGGCCTGCGTCCGTTGTCACGACCGTGGATGCCAGCCTCGTCTCCGGCGGACAGGGAGGGTCCTCGGCCTTGGTGAAGCTGATCTTGCCGCCCGGACCCTCGGTCAGGGTCAGCACAAACGGCACCGTCATCACCGGGTCGCCCTTGGGCCGGGTCACGTGGATGACGAAGGTCAGCGGACCGCTGCCCGGCGCCACGTCGAAGATCATGCCGATCTCGCGCGCGCCGTTGCTGGCGTTGGAGAAGCCCATGCGCTTCCACAACCCGTCCGGGGCATCCACCTTCGACAGGCTCCCCGGGATCGAGAACCTGCCGGTCTCGGACCACCCGCCCTCCTGGTGGTCGACATGCTCGCCGTTGACGTAGGTGTCCTTGGTCCAGGAGACGGTGAGTTTCCATTCGCCCCACAGGTCGCAGGGGCCGACGTCGGACGGCGCCATGGTCTCGCCGGTTGACGGCCGCTCCAGGAAGGCGGTCTGGAAGGTGCCCTTGTCCGGCGATCTGGCGATCCCGGAGAAGATGACGAGCTTGCCGCCCTTGGCCCGCTTGGCCCCGACCTTCAGGGACACGCCCGTGACCGGGTCGTCGAACACGGTGTACTCGGAGTCCTTGATCTTGCAGGTCCACAGGTCGGGCCCGTCGGACCCGCCGCCCCCGCCGCCACCCACGCCCAGGGCGCCGAGCAGGGCGCCGGTGGCCATACCGGTGACCTTGGAGCGCAGCTGGGCGCCGGAGCCGACCTTGTTGTTCGGCCCGACGACGATCGGCTCGCGGCCTTCTTTCGGCGGGCAGTCGTCCTTGGCCGGCGTCGGACTCGTCGCGGTGGGTGGGGTTGCGAGGGCCACCTCGGTGGGCTGTGACGGCGGCGGCTGCGGGCCGGTCGCCGTCCGGGTCGTCGGCGCGCAGGGAACCAGCGGGATAGCCATGATCTGCGCATACATCGCGCCCAGGGCGTTGGCCCGGGCCGTCGCCTCGGCGGCCACGGTCTCATAGGCGCTTCGCTCGGCTCGCACGGAGGCCCAGTATGAACTGTTGGCCCGCATGTATTCAGTGAAGGTCGCGTTCAGATCGGCCTGGTGGGCCTGGGCCACGCGGGCGTTGCGCAGGGCCGCGGCCACGGCCGGGTTGTAAAGGTCGGCCATGTAGTCGTTGCGCGCAAACTCGTCACAGAAACTCGCTGGAGGCTCCAGGTCCGCCACCCGCTCGAACTGCGGGCGCGACAGGGGCGGCGGCGGCAGCTGGGGTTTGCCGGTCGCGGGCGGCGGAGGATCGCCGGCCGTGCGTGGATCGTCCTGCGGCCTGGGACAATCGCCTTCGCGGAAGGCAGCGGGTTTCATCCTGGCAAGCGTTTCGGCAATCGCCTGGTTGAACCACGGAAGGGCCCGGCCCCAGCTGAGCTTGGGCGCGCCGCCGGGGACGTCTTCGACGAACGACGGAATCCGCGGCCGGGTCAGGGTCATCGGACCGCAGGCGCGCCAGGCGCAGTCGACATAGGCGGCCTTCGCCGCGGTCACGGCGGCCAGGGCGTCGTCCAGCATCTGCCGGCGGAGCTGGACCTTTGCCAGCTCCTGGTAGGCCTGACCCTGCCTCACGTCGCCCGCCGCTGCGTCGCGCAGCAATTCGTCCAGCGCCTGCTGCCGCTCATTCAGCACCGTGGTCGAATAGGACTTCAGGTAGCGTCCGGCGATCTGCCCCAGGGCCGCGGCCGCGCCGTCCTTCCTGAGCGCCGCGCGCCAGTCCTTGCCATTCCTGAGAGCCGCCACGATGACCGATTTGGCGTCGGCGATGGTGCTGGTGGTGTCGTTGATGGTGTCCTTGCTGGGACCGCCACCGACCAGGTCCGCGACCGGCGAGCCCTGTTCCTCTCCGGTCAGACCTTCGCCGGCCGTGTTCATCAGGCTCTCGAGGTCCTTGGTCGCCTCATACCAGGCGTCGAGCTTGTCCAGCATCTCGTACGGGCTCATCGACTCGAGCCCGTCGCCCTCCAGGGTCTCCTTGATGAAGGACCCGATGCTGGCGACGTCGAGCATCATGCTGCCGAAGTTGTGGTAAAACTGGTGCAGGCCGATGGCGCGAATGGTCCGGTCCCGCTGTTCGCCGTTGGTGATGTTGCCCAGCGCGATCGACTTGAACTGCGCCATATGGGTCTCATTGGCGGCCTGCATGTAGGGCTGCATGGCGCGCAAATAGGCCTCCATGTCGCTGAGCGCCTGAAGCGCGTCGCGCGCCTGGTCGCAG
>JBKJII010000120.1:0-2355 GCA_046598505.1 Caulobacter sp.
CTGCCAAACAGCCCTGAAAGCCAGTGTTTGGAGTCGATCCGCAACACCGGCGCTGCCCCCTCAGTCAGGCTGCGCCTGACAGCTCCCCGGCAAGCGGGGAGCATTATTTGACGACAACCCCAGCCCTACACACCATCAGCGGCTGGATCTTCGTGCCGAAGTTCTCCACCCCCTGCACGAAGTCATCGAACGTCAGCAGCACGCCCGCCGTGTCCGGCACGGTCGCCACCTCGTCCAGCATCCGCGCAATCGACGCATACGACCCCACCAGCGTGCCCATGTTCAGGTTGACCGCCGCCTTTTCGGCCGCCAGCTGTTTGGTGTTGGTGTCTTCCGACGTGTTGCCGGCAGCCTGGCCGACCAGCCAGGCCACGGCCTCCTTGTCGACGCCGTCGCGGTAGAGCTCCCACTTGGCCATGGCCTTTTCGTCGGTGTCGTCGGCGATGATCATGAACAGGATGTAGGCGCTGACGTCCCGCCCAGTCTTCTCCTTCGCCGCGCGCAGGCGTTCGTTGACGTCGGCGAAGGCAGTCGGGGTGTTGGTGCCCTTGCCCAGGGCGAAGCTGTAGTCGGCATACTGGGCCGTAAAGGCCAGGCCCTCGGTCGAGGAGCCGGCGCAGATCAGCTTGGTGTTCGCCGCCCGCGGGCTGACCCGGCAGTCGGTCATGCTGAAATACTCGCCCTTGAAGTTCGACACCCCGGTGTCGAACAGGTCGCGCAGGATCTGGGCGTATTCGGCGAGGTAGTTGTAGCGGTCCTTGTAATGTTTCTCGCCGGGCCACAGGCCCATCTGGCTGTACTCGGCCTCGGCCCAGCCGGTGATCAGGTTGATGCCGAACCGGCCAGGGGCGATGGAGTCGATGGTGGCGGCCATGCGGGCGACGATGGCCGGCGGCATGGTCAGGGTCGCCGCCGTGGCGAAGATCTTGATCCGCTCGGTCACTGCGGCGAGGCCCGCCATCAGGGTGAAGCTCTCGAGGTTGTGTTCCCAGAACTGCGTCTTCCCGCCGAACCCGCGCAGCTTGATCATCGACAGCGCGAAGTCGAAGCCGTAGCGGTCCGCCGCCTGGGTGACCGCCTTGTTCAGCGCGAAGGTCGGCATGTACTGCGGCGAGGTCTCGGAGATGAGCCAGCCGTTGTTGCCGATCGGTATGAAGACGCCGATTTCCATGGGAGGTCCTTCAGTCAGGGGGCTCCGCCGCCGAGGAAGGCGACGAGCGAGGCATTGAATGCGTCCGGCGCGGTCACGGTGAAGCCGTGTCCACCCCAGGGGACGATGTCGAGGGTGGCATTGGGCAGGCGCTCGGCCAGCCGCTTCGAACAGGTCACGGGGACCAGGGTGTCGTCGGCGCTGGCGCTGACCAGCACGGGCGCGGTGATCTCGGACAGGCGCGCGTCGATGTCGAAGTCGAGCAGGGCCTGGATGCGCGCCAGCATGACCTCGCGCGTCGGGAAGCCCGCCACGTGGTGTGGCTCTTCCAGCGCGAGCCGGTCGTGGTTCTCGCTGATCCAGCTGGCTGGGTAGAGGAACAGGGGCTGGGCGTGGACATAAGCCTGCGGACCGCTGTCGTTGAGCAGGCTGATGCGGGTGGCGAAGCAGCGGGCGACATGCGGGTCCGGCCCGGCCCAGCTGTTGACGACCGCCAGCCGGTCCAGGCGATCCGGGTGCTTCAGCGCCAACGCCAGCCCCGCCAGACCGCCTGCGGCGTGGCCGACGACGTGCGCCCTGGCGAGGCCCAGGTCGTCCAGCACCGCGACGATGTCGTCGGCCATGCAGTCCACACAGTGCGTCTCGTGCAAGGTCCGGACGCTGCGGGCCGTGCCGCGATGGTCGTAGAGCAATACGCGAAAGCGGTCGCTGAGCGCGGCCATCTGCGGCGCCCAGAAGGCCCCGGAGCCGCCCAGACCCGCCGACAGGACCACGACCGCGCGCATGTCGTCCGGGCCCTCGTCATGAAGCTCGTAGTACAGGCCGTCGGCGGTCCCTGAGCGGGGCAAAGTCTCTACGCCTTGCCGATGTGGGCGATGGAGGCGATCTCAACCAGGAAGTCGGGCCTCACCAGGCCGCAGACGATGCAGAACCGGGCCGGCTTGTCGCCCGGGAAATACTCCGCATAGACCTTGTTGAGGGCGGCGTAGTCGGCCCAGTCCTTGAGGAAGATGTGATTCATGGTCACGTCGTCCATGGTCCCGCCGGCGGTCTCGATGACCGACTTGATGGTCTCCAGAACGATGCGGGTCTGGCCCTCGGCGTCGCCGACGCAGGCGACGTTGTTGTCCTTGTCGAACGCGAGCGTCCCCGAAACATAGACCACGCCGTCGGCCATCGTGCCGGGCGAGAAGGGGGCGATGGGC
>JBKJII010000225.1:0-1793 GCA_046598505.1 Caulobacter sp.
TTCTGACCCTGAAGAATGGCGCATCGCTCTCCAGCCTCGTGTCCGGGCTCAATGCGCTGGGCGTCACGCCACGCGACATGATTTCCATCCTGCAGGCGATCAAGGCCGCCGGCGCCCTGCAAGCCGACATCGAGGTGATGTGATGACCAGCCCCGTCGGCGTCTCCGCCGATATCCTGATGGGCCAGGCCCAGACGCCGACCACCTCGGCGGCAGACCTCGCCCGCCGCCGCAAGATTCATGACGCCGCGACCTCATTCGAGGCCTCGTTCCTGTCGACCATGCTGCAGCCGATGTTCGGGGGGCTGTCAACCGAGGCGCCGTTCGGCGGCGGTCAGGGCGAAGCGATGTTCAAGTCCTTCCTGACCGACGCCATCGCCAAACAGACGGCCAAGACCGGCGGCCTGGGCGTCGGCGACGTCGTGCAGCGCGAAATGCTCAAGCTCCAAGGCCTCAGTTAGAAAGACGATTCCATGGCTCTCGATGCCCACGACGCGATCGACCGCGTCGATCAGCTGATCTCCCTGACCGACCGCCTGACGGCGCTGATGGCCCAGCAGTGCCAGGCCTTCGAGCAGCGCCGCCCGCAAGACGCCGCCGCCCAGATGGAAGATCTGTCGAAACTGGCCAATATCTACCGCCACGAGTCGGCGCGCGTGCGTCAGGCCCCGCAGATGATCGAGGGCGCGTCGCTGCAGCAGCGCATGGCGCTGATGCAATCCACCGAAGCCTTTGACGCCGTGCTGGCCCGCCAGGGCCGCGCGCTGGAAGCCGCTCGCACGGTCACCGAAGGCCTGGTCCGCGCCATCGCCGAAGAAGTCGCCTCGCAGCGCAACACGGGCGCCGGCTACGGTCCCGGCGCGACCAGCCAGGCCGGTGATGCGCGGGCCATCACGCTGAACAAGAGCGCCTGACCCACGTTTCGGGACAGACACCTTGGTGTCGGTCCCCGGGCTGCCTTCAACAAGAGCGCCTGATTGACCTGGATCAGGGACGGGGCGCCCGCCCCGCGCTCTGCTGCCCACCATGCTGGCCGCCCAAACCCCTGCGACAGGCACTGATCCGGACGCAGCCTTCCTTGCGGAGGTGCGCGCCTTTCTGGCCGAGGCCCTGACACCGGACCTGCGCGAGGCTGGCCGGCGCACGCTCGGCGTTCACAGCGACATCGCGGCCTGCAAGCTCTGGCACCAACGGTTGCATCGCCGCGGCTGGATTGCTCCGGGCTGGCCCGTGGCGCACGGCGGGACCGGCTGGACCCCGCGTCAGCGCTTCCTGTTCGACCGGGAATGCGCGCTGAACGATGCGCCGGTGCTGTTCGCCGGCGGGATCCGCAGTCTGGGCCCGCTGATCATCGATATGGGCACGCCGATGCAGAAGGCGCGCTATCTGCCCGCCATCCTGTCCGGCGAGGACCTGTGGGCCCAGGGCTTCTCCGAGCCGGGCGCGGGATCGGATCTGGCCCGCGTGGCGACCCGCGCGGTGCGGGTCGGTGAACGCTACATCGTCGACGGCGCGAAGATCTGGACCACTGGCGCGCATCTCTCCAACCGCATGTTCGCCCTGGTCCGCACCGCCACCGGGGACAAGCCGCAGCAGGGCCTGACCTTTCTGCTGATCGACATGGCCACACCGGGCCTGACGGTCTCGCCGATCATCACCCTCGACGGCGAGCATGAGCTGAACCAGGTGTTCTTCGACGGCGTCAGCGTTCCCATCGCAAACCGTATCGGCGAGGAGGGCCAGGGCTGGGCGGTGGCCAAGCGGCTGATGGCCATGGCGCGCTCGAACAACACG
>JBKJII010000351.1:0-6488 GCA_046598505.1 Caulobacter sp.
CAAGCAGCGCGAGACAGGCTTCGATATGCGCCCGGGAATGATAGCGCCGATGCGGTTCCGCGTAGGCGGCTTCAAGCACGGGCGTCATCGATCACGCGTCCGCGGCGACTTTCAGCGAGACGATCTTGCCGGGCTGGCGCGGGGGCTCCCCCTTGGGCAGGGCGTCGACGTGATCCATGCCGTCCACGACCTCGCCCCAGACGGTGTACTGGTTGTCGAGGAAGGTGGAGTCGTCCAGGCAGATGAAGAACTGGCTGTTGGCCGAGTTCGGGGCGCTGGTGCGGGCCATTGAGCAGACGCCGCGAACATGCGGCTCGCGCGAGAATTCCGCCTTCAGATCCGGCTTCTTCGAGCCGCCCGAACCGGTGCCGGTCGGGTCGCCGCCCTGGGCCATGAAGCCCGGGATCACGCGGTGGAAGACCACGCCGTCATAGAAGCCCTCCCGCGCCAGTTCCTTGATGCGCTCGACATGCCCGGGGGCCAGGTCAGGGCGCAGCTTGATCGTGACCAGGCCGGTGTCGGTGGTCAGCAGCAGGGTGTTTTCGGCGTCTGTCGTCATGGGTTCAGTTCACTTCCGCAGGAATGGTCACATCGCATAGGGAGAAGTCCGCGCCCTTGAGCTTGCGGACCCGCTGGATCTCCGCCTTGAACCAGGCGCCGGCCGGATCGATGACCCGGACCGTTGGTCGTTCGGCGGCGGGTATATCGGCCAGAACGCGGACGCGGTCCATCCGATCCTGCGGCGCAGCGACCGGTTCGCCTGTCTTGATGGCGCGGATCGCCTCCAGACCGCTGATCACCCGCCCGAACGCCGTGTAGCGCTTGTCGAGCGAGAGGTAGGGCTGGCGCATCAGGAAGAACTGGCTGTTGGCGCTGTCGACGTTCTCATCGCGCGCCATGCCGACGACGCCCGGGCAGTAGCTGCCCCAGCTGGCGACCTTGCCGTCGCTGGTCATGTCATGCCAGCTCCAGGCCTGACCGATGACCGGCAGGGAGCGGAGGAAGCCCTCTTCCGTGCCCCAGGGGCTGGCGGCGACCACGACGCCGGTGGCGGCGTCGCGGCGGAAGGTGAACTCGGCCTTGAGGTTGGGCAGGTCCGTGCCGCCCTCGCCCGTGTCTTGCGGGTCGCCGGTCTGCGCCATGAAGCGGTCGATGACCCGGAAGAAGGTCCGGCCGTCATAGGCGCCCTTGCGGGCCAGAACTTTCAGGCGCTCGACGTGTCCAGGCGCCACTTCGGGGATCAGCTCGACGACCACCCGGCCCTTGTTGGTGTCGATGACCAGGATGGACTCGGGGTCGGGCGTGCGCCAGTCGGCCGCCGCCGGAGCCCTGGGCCTGGCGAGCGCGGCCGGCGCGACGGCGGCAAGGGCCGCGGCGAGCAACAGGATCAAACGCATGGCGGCGGCCTCCTCAGCCGATCTTGACCGGAACGGTCACGTCGCAGGCGCTCGCAGGACCGGCGCCGGAGGCCTTGGCCGCCGCCACGATCGCCTTGAACGACGGACTGTTGGTGTTGAGCACCTGCACGGTGGGGCGCTCGGCGGCCGGAATGTCGGACAGCATGCGCACCTTGATCATCACGTCGCGCGGGTCGGCGACCGGCTCGCCGGTCTTGATCGACCGCACGGCTTCAAGACCCGACAGCACCCGGCCGAAGGCGGTGTAGTTGGCGTCAAGCGTCGGATAGGTCTGGCGCATGAAGAAGAACTGGCTGTTGGCCGAGTCCGGTTCCTGAGATCGCGCTGCGCCCAGCACGCCGGCGCAGAACAGTGGCCAGTTGGAGACCTTGCCATCGGCCGCCGCCATCATCTGCATCTGCGGCGCCCCGCGCACGGCGAAGCCGTCGATGAAGCCGACCTCGGTCAGGAACGGCACCTTGACGTCGGGCGCGATGCTGCCGAACGAGGTGAACTTCAGTTCGCGGCCGTGGCGGAACTGGAACTCGGCCTTGAGGTCCGGCAGCGAGTCGTCGCCGCCGGTGCCTTCATTCTTCGGGTCGCCCGTCTGGGCCATGAAATCGTCGATGACGCGGAAGAAGGTCAGGCCGTCATAGAAGCCACGGCGGGTGAGAGCGCGAACGCGTTCCACGTGGCCCGGCGCGGCCCAGGCCGCGAGTTCGATGATGACCCGGCCCCGACTGGTGTCGACGACCATTACGGTGTCGGGATCAGGGGTGCGCCAGTCGGCGGCGGGATAGTCGGCCGCGGCGGGCGCCGCGGGAGCCTTGGGGGCAGCCGCGACAGGCGCAGCAGCGAGCAGCAGGAGCGAGAGCGCGATCGGCGCGGATTTCATGCGGATACGTCTTTCAATAAGCCCCGTCAGCCCGCGTAGAACGCGGCGGCCCGGACCACAAGCCCCGCAGCGTCGAAGGTGGAACGTCCGCAACAATCGCCGCGACGACTACCGCCCGACCTTTTCCATCAGGCGTGTCGCCACGCCGGGCGTGACGAACTTGGTGATATCGCCGCCGAGCATGGCGATTTCCTTGACCAGTCGCGAGGCCACGGCCTGGTGGCGCGGATCGGCCATCAGGAACACGGTCTCGATCTCGCGGTCGAGCTGCTGGTTCATGGCCGTCATCTGGAACTCGTATTCGAAGTCGGACACGGCGCGCAGGCCGCGCACGATGATGCCGGCTTGCACTTCGCGGGCGAAATGCATCAGCAGGCCCTTGAACGGGATGACCTCGATCTCGGCGATCGACTGCAGATGCGCCGTCTCGTCGCGGACGATAGCCACGCGCTCTTCAAGGGAAAACAGAGGGCCCTTGCCCTCGTTGATGGCCACGCCGATGACCAGCTTGTCCACCAGCTTGACGGCCCGTCCGATGATATCCAGATGACCGTTGGTCATCGGATCGAACGTTCCCGGATACAGCCCGACTCTCGCCACCCGTCCCCCTTTGCGCGCTAGTCGACGGAGGGCGGATCGTCCCCCTCGTCCGTCGCGCCGTCCTCGTCGCCGCCCGTCGCTTCGAGCCGTTCCACGCTCACGACATGCTCGTCCTCCGCCGTGCGGAAGACGATCACGCCCTGGGTGTTGCGCGCTGCAATGCGGATATTCGCAACGGGGCACCGTATCAACTGGCCGGCGTCCGTCACCAGCAAGATTTCGTCGGTCTGGTCCACAGGGAAACTGGCGACGAGACGACCGCCCTTGCGGGTAAGGTCCTGGGCCAGCAGGCCCTGGCCGCCCCGACCGGTGCGGCGGAAGTCGTAGGCGCTGGTGCGCTTGCCGATGCCTTCGGACGACAGGGTGAGGATGTATTCCTCGGCCGCGCCCAGCGCGATGATGCGTTCGGGGCTGAGGTCGGCGACGCCGTCGACGTCTTCTTCGTCCTCGACCACCGGCGCGACTTCATCGCCATCCTCGTCGGACTGGGCGCGCAGACGGGCGCGCTCGTACTTGAGGTAGGCGGTGCGTTCAGCCGGCGTGGCCGGCACCCCGCCCAGGATGGCCATCGACAGGACCTGATCGCCCTCCTGCAGACGGATGCCGCGCACGCCGGTCGACTCGCGACCAGCAAACACCCGCACCTCGTCCGCCTGGAAGCGGATGGCCCGGCCGAGCGCGGTGGTCAGCAGCACATCGTTTTCGGCGTTGCAGAGACCGACGCCGATGATGCTGTCGCCCTCGTCCAGCTTCATGGCGATCTTGCCGTTGCGGTTGATCTGCACGAAGTCGCTGAGCTTGTTGCGGCGGACGTTGCCCGAGCGGGTGGCGAACATCACGTCCATCCGGTCCCACTGTTCCTCGTCCTCGGGCAACGGCAGGATTGAGGTGATGCTCTCGCCCGGCTCGATCGGCAGCAGATTGATGAAGGCCTTGCCGCGCGATGTCGGCGTGCCGAGCGGCAGGCGCCAGACCTTGAGCTTGTAGACCTTGCCGCCCGAGCTGAAAAACAGCACCGGCGCATGGGTCGAGGCGGAGAAGACGCGGGTGACGGCGTCCTCATCCTTGGTCGACATGCCGGACCGGCCTTTGCCGCCGTGCTTCTGGCTGCGATAGGTCGAGAGCGGGGTGCGCTTCACATAGCCGCCGTGGGTCACGGTGATGACCATGTCTTCGCGCGGGATCAGGTCCTCGTCGTCCAGATCGGCGCCGCCCTCCCCGAACACCGTGCGGCGCGGTATGGCGAAGCGCTCGCGCACCTCGACCAGCTCCTCGCGGACCACGGCCATGATGTTGGCGCGGTCCGACAGCAGCTCCAGCAGTTCCGCGATCGACCCGGCGAGAGTCATGGCTTCGCCCATGATCTCGTCGCGGCCCAGACCCGTCAGGCGGGACAGGGTGAGGGACAGGATGGCGCGGGCCTGTTCGTCCGACAGCCGGACCAGATCGCCGCTGGTGATCACGGTGCGCGGATCGGCGATCAGCGCAATCAGCGGCATCATGTCGCCGGTCGGCCAGTCACGGCCGCACAGACGTTCACGGGCCTCGGCCGGATCGACCGAGCTGCGGATGATGCGGATGAACTCGTCGATGTTGGCGACGGCGATGGCCAGACCGACCAGCACGTGGCCCCGGTCGCGCGCCTTGCCCAGTTCGAAGCGGGTCCGGCGGATGACCACCTCTTCGCGGAAGTTCACGAAGGCGGTGACCATCTCGCGCAGGCCCATCTGCTCGGGCCGCCCGCGGTTCAGCGCCAGCATGTTGTAGCTGAAGCTGCTCTGCAGGGCGGTGAAGCGGTAGAGCTGGTTCAGAACCACGTCGCCCTGGGCGTCGCGCTTCAGCTCGACGACGATGCGCATACCCAGGCGATCGCTCTCGTCCCGGATATCGCTGATGCCCTCGATCTTCTTGTCACGGACCAGATCGGCGATGTGCTCGACCAGGCTGGCCTTGTTGACCTGGAACGGGATCGCCGTCACGACGATGCCCTCGCGGTCCTTGCGCAGTTCCTCGACGCTGGCCACGCCGCGGATGATCACCGAGCCGCGGCCGGTCATCAGGGCCTGGCGCGCGGCGCTGCGGCCGATGATCTCGCCGCCGGTCGGGAAGTCCGGCCCCGGAACGATGTCGAGCAGTTCGTCGAGCGGGATGTCGGGATTGTCGATGAAGGCCAGGCAGGCGTCGACGACTTCGCCCAGGTTGTGCGGCGGGATGTTGGTCGCCATGCCGACGGCGATGCCGCCCGCGCCGTTGACCAGCAGGTTGGGAATCCGCGCCGGCAGAACCGTCGGCTCGGTTTCGGAGCCGTCGTAGTTCTCCTGGTAGTCGACCGTGTCCTTGTCGATATCGGCCAGCAGCGCCTCTGCCGCCTTGGTCAGGCGGGATTCGGTGTAGCGCATGGCCGCCGGCATATCGCCGTCGACCGAACCGAAGTTGCCCTGACCGTCGATGAGCATCAGGCCCATCGAGAAGGACTGCGCCATGCGGGCCAGGGCCATGTAGACCGCCACGTCGCCGTGCGGGTGATACTTGCCGATGACGTCGCCGACGGTCCGGGCCGATTTGCGGTAGGCCGCGCTGGAGCTGAAGCCGTTCTCGTTCATCGCGTAGAGGATGCGACGGTGAACAGGCTTGAGGCCGTCGCGGACGTCCGGCAGGGCGCGGCTGACGATCACGCTCATGGCGTAGTCGAGGTAGCTGCGCTTCAGCTCGTCCTCGATGGCGATGGGGCTCACGGCCCCGCGCCGGGCGTCTTCCGGAGGGGTATGGGTTTCGTCGGTCAAGTGCGGGAATTTGCTGTCAGAATCGGACAGGAAGCGTCCAATTGCTTGTTAACATTCGAGGTCGCGGGGCGCCATCTTTCGGACGGCTTTTTCGGGCCTTTTGACCGTCAATTCCTGCGATTTTTCAGGATATTCGATCCGGTCGAGGAGCTGCCCCGTGCGTCACCTGATCCTTCCTCTCGCCCTTGCCGCGATCGCCCTGCCCGCCCTCGCCGGTCCTGCTCCCGTCGTGGTCGTGCTCAAGGGTCCGGCCGGGCAGGACATGGGCAGCGCGACACTGACCGAGGGCCCGCGCGGCCTGGTCATGCGGGTGCAGGCCAAGGGGTTGACGCCCGGCTGGCACGGCCTGCATTTCCACGAGAAAGCCGACTGCTCGAGCGCCGACTTCAAGTCGGCCGGCGGCCATATGCATCACGACATGCCGGCTGCGCATGGCCTGTTGAACGCAGGCGGCAACGAAACCGGCGACCTCCCCAACCTGTATGTCGCCGCCGACGGCACGGCGAACGCCGACATGTTCACGCCCTGGGTTTCGCTGACGGACACGGCGCGCGCGGCGCTCCTGGACGCCGATGGCTCAGCCCTGGTGATTCACGCCGCGGCCGATGACTACGCCAGCCAGCCTATCGGCGGCGCCGGCGCCCGCGTAGCCTGTGCGGTCATCAAGGCGCCCTGACCCATGCCGGCGGCAAGCGGACCGCGCGCGGCCCTCCCAGGAACCACGCCATGATCTATCTGTTGGCCAAGGCTGTCCTCTCGGGCCTGCTCGTCGTTGCGGTCTCCGAGGTGGCAAAACGCTACCCCGGCCTGGGC
>JBKJII010000397.1:0-1515 GCA_046598505.1 Caulobacter sp.
TCGACACCGTCGGCGAGAAGCTCACCGTCGGTGCGGCCTGGGCCGCCGCATTGGCTTGGAACATCACCATCGGCTTGGAGCCGCTATGGACGGTGGAGGCCCAGAAGCTGTTGGGGAACTTGCGGAACTCCAGATTGTAGTCCCGGACCGCTTCGTTGTAGTCGCGGCGCGACACGGCGATGCGGTTCTCGGTGCCTTCCAGCTGGCTTTGCAGGGCCAGGAAGTTCTGGTTGGACTTCAGGTCCGGATAGTTCTCCTGGATCATCATCAGCCGGCCGAGAACGCCGCTCAGCTTGTCCTGGGCGGCGGCGTACTGCTGGAACTGTGCCGGATTGGTGATGGTCGAGGCGTCGACCCGCACCTGGGTCGCGCTGGCGCGCGCCTCGGTGACGGCGATCAGCACGTCCTTCTCCTGGGCGGCGTAGCCCTTCACCGTGCTCACCAGGTTCGGGATCAGGTCGGCCCGGCGCTGGTACTGGTTCTGGACGTCACCCCAGGCGGCCTTCACGGCCTCGTCGCGGGTGGGAATGGTGTTGATGCCACAGCCGGCGAGGGTCGCCGCGATGGCGAACACAGGCGCGATGCGCAGAAGGCGTTGGAATACGGTCATGGATATGGCCCCTTCAATCGGCCGCCCGAGCGGCCGTCCAGGAACATATAGGAGACTTCACGCCTCTGCGGGAGAACCCTGCTAGCCGGGATTTTTCGGAAAGGCCGGAATCCCCGCCGGAATGGTCGTCCAGGCCATGGCGCTCTCGGTCCAGATATGGATCTGCGGGGTCACCCAGCCTGGGTCATCCAGCGTCCCGGCCTTGATAAACACCAGATCCGGCCGGGCCGGGGCGTCCGAAAACAGGGGCGAGCCGCAGTCGGGGCAAAAGTGGCGATCGACCGCCCCGCCGCTGTCGCCCTGATCATGGTAGGTCTTGAGGGTTCCGGTCACCGTCAGCACACCGCGCGGGACGCCGACGATCACGGAATAGGCCGATCCGGCCTGCCGCTGGCAGTTCTTGCAGTGGCAGACTGCCTGGAAGACCGGCTCGGCATCGCCCTTGTAGCGAACCTGACCGCAGAGGCAGCCGCCCTCGATATGCGCCATCGTCCTACATCCCCAGTTCGCGGTCGTTCTTGCCGGCGGCGCGGCCGGCCGCCCATTCCTCTTCCAGCGCCTTGAACTCCTGGCGCTTGGGGCCGAGGTAGCCGAACAGGAAGGCGGCGACCTTGCGCTGCTGGATCTCTTCGCTGCCCTCGGTGATGCGGTAGCGGCGGTGGTGGCGATAGATATGCTCGAAGGCCTTGTGCCGGCTGTAGCCCATGCCGCCGTGCACCTGCATGGCGCGGTCGGCGGCATCGCAGCACAGGCGGTTGGCCACGAAGTTGCACATCGACACCTTGTCGCTCACGGAGAACGCGCCGTAGGTGTCCATTGCCCACGCCGTCTTGTGGATGAGGGCGCGCAGCATCTCACACTGCGTCACGAGCTCCACGATGGGGAACTGCACGCCCTGATTCGTG
>JBKJII010000092.1:0-12531 GCA_046598505.1 Caulobacter sp.
CTCTGCCGGCGCCAGGTGTTCAGGTCCCTCCGTCGCCGCCAATGGCATCCCGGCGGAGCGAGACCCGGAACCCCCTTTGGCCGGACGGGCGACAGGCATGCGGGGGTTACGCATGCATTCCGGGACGGTTAGCCGCCGCCCGCCCGCCGGAGGCTTCTGCCGGCTAAGCGCAAACAGCGCTGCCCACCGGCGGCCACCGGATAACGGACTTCGCGGCGCGTCACGGTCTCGTCCTTCTCACAGCCTCACAAACAGACATCCGGGTGAGACCGGAGCGCGCCGCACCCCTCCCCACCCTTCACAGGGCCTCTCCCCGTGACGCAGCAAAGCCGTGCCCGGCCCGCGCCCCCGTCATCCTCGGGCTCGTCCCGAGGACCCATGCGCGCGAGCGGGCGGGACTGAGGCGCTGCATGGTCCGCGCTCACCCGGCCCAAACGGTGTTCATGGGTCCTCGGGACAAGCCCGAGGATGACGGGGATTGTTGCTACGAAAGAGCCCCCTACCCCTCCACCACCACCGCGGTCCCGTAGGCCAGCACCTCGGTGATGCCTTCCATGATCTCGTTGGCGTCGTAGCGCATGCCGATGATGGCGTTGGCGCCCATCTTCTGGGCCTGCTCGACCATGTGGTTGTAGGCCTCGACGCGGGCGCTCTCGGCCAGTTCGACATAGATCGACAGCTTGCCGCCGAAGATCGACTGGATGCCGCCGGCGAAGTTGCCGATCACGCTGCGCGAGCGGACGGTGATGCCGCGCACCAGGCCGATGTGGCGCAGCGTGGCGTGGCCGGGGATGTCGTTGGTGGTCGAGACCAGCATGGGGGGCTCCTCTGAAAGGCGGTGACGATACCGATCCCTCCGCGTCATGGGGAGGGGCGATGAATCTCCCGTCACAATCCCGCCTGCGATTGACTCGCACCGCCACCATACCCCATTTTCGAATCCGCTCAGCGGCGTCAAGACCGCGGCCATCAGGGAGAGTATGGATGACCGAAGTCACGGCGCCGGGTGGCGCAGGCCTGGCCGGAACGCACGTCAAGGGACTGGGGCCACGGCCGCCGGTGACCCTGATGACCCGTCTCCTCTATGGCTTTGGCTCGATCGCCTACGGCGTGAAGGACAACGGCTTCCGCGTCTTCCTGCTGATCTTCTACAACCAGGTGGTCGGCCTGCCGGCGACCATGGTCGCGGCGGCCGTGATGACCGCCATGCTGCTGGACTGCCTGATCGACCCGGTGATCGGCCACATCAGCGACAACTTCCGCTCGCGGTGGGGCCGGCGGCATCCGTTCATGTATGTCTCCGCCCTGCCGGTGGCGCTGTCGTTCCTGCTGCTGTGGAACCCGCCGATGGACTGGAGCCAGACCGGTCAGTTCTGGTACCTGGTGACGGTGGCGGTGATCATCCGCACCCTCATCAGCCTCTACGAGATCCCGTCGTCGGCGATGTCGGCCGAGCTGACCCAGGACTACACCGAGCGCTCGCGCATGCTGGGCTGGCGGTTCTTCTTCGGCTGGTGGGGCGGCCTGACGCTGATCCTGGTAATGTACTGGTTCCTGATGCGGGCGACGCCGGAGCATCCGGTCGCCCAGCTCAATCCGGAGTCCTATCGCGAGTACGGGGTCATCGGGGCGATCTTCATGTTCCTGTCGATCATCATCTCGTCGGTCGGAACGCACAAATTCATCCCCTGGCTGCCGCAGCCGGGCCCTGTCGAAAAACGCTCGCTGCTGGCGACCGGCAAGGAAGTGTTCCAGACCCTGAACATCCGCCCGTTCCTCGCCATCTCCGGCGTGGGGCTGGTGTCGGCGATCGCCATCGGCATCGGGTTCTCCCTGTCGGTCTACATCACCACCTTCGTCTGGGAGCTGAACCGGTTCTGGGCCGGGGTGCTGCAGATCGACGCCTTCTTCGCCTCGGGCCTGGCTGTCGCGGCGGCGCCCTTCTTCACCCGGCGGGTGGGCAAGAAGCTGGCCGGCAGCGTGCTGCTGGTGGCGGCAGTGTTCGTCGGCTTCATCCCGCTGATCCTGCGGCTGCTCGGCCTGTTCCCGGACAACGGCGACATGATCGGCGCGACACAGATTCCGGAGATCGTGCCCTGGCTGTTCCTGGACGGCATCGTCCGCGGCGTGCTCGGCATCACCGCCACCATCCTGATCACGGCCATGCTGGCCGATGTGGTGGAATACAGCGAGCTGCGCACGGGCCGGCGGTCCGAGGGCCTGTTCTTCGCCTTCACCAGCCTGATCCAGAAAGCCATCAGCGGCGTCGGCGTGATGGCCGCCGGCTACATCCTGACGTTCGCCAAGTTCCCCACCGGCGTGAAGCCCGCCGACATGCCGCCGGAGGTCCTCAACCACTTCCTGCTGATCTACATGCCGGTCGTCGGCGTGCTCTACATCGCCTCGATGGCCATCCTGCAGGTCTACAACATCACCCGCGAGAGCCATGAGGAGACCGTGCTCGAACTGGCCGCCCGCAGGCAGGCGGCCGTCGACGGCGCTACGGTGCACACTCCGTGAGGGCCGCATAGACCAGGGTCCGAAGCTCGCGCCGCACCGGATAGGCCGATGATGGCAAGAGCTGGGTGAGGAACACCACGGCCAGGTCCTCGACCGGGTCGACCCAGAAGAAGGTGCTGGCCGCGCCGCCCCAGAAGAAGTCGCCCTTGCTGCCCGCCAGCATGGTCGCCGCCGGATCGACGGTGACGCCGAAGCCCAGGCCGAAGCCGACGCCGGCATAGGTCGCCTCGCTGAACAGCGACTTGGACATCTGGGTCAGGTCCTTGCCGCCCGGCAGATGGTTGGAAGCCATCAGCTGGAGGGTCTTGGGACCCAGCAGCCGGACCCCGTCCAGCGCGCCACCGTTCAGCAGCATGCGGGCGAACCGCATGTAGTCATCGGCCGTGCTGACCAGCCCGCCGCCGCCCGAGTGGAACCCGGTCGGGCTCAGATAGGGGCTGGTGGCCGGATCGTCCTGCAGCGCCGGAGCGCCCGCCTTGACCGCCTTGGACCCCAGAACCCCCGCCGCGTAGCAGGCCGTCAGCCGCCCGGCCTTGTCGGCCGGCACGGTGAAGGCGGTGTCGACCATCCCCAGCGGGCCGAAGATCCGCTCCTGCAGGAACTGCTCGAACGGCACGCCGCTGATCCTGCCGACCAGATAGCCGACCACGTCGGTGCTGACCGAGTAGTTCCAGGCCTCGCCCGGCGAGAACTGCAGCGGGATGCCGGCCAGCTTGGCGATGAATTCGTCGAGGGTCCCGAACCGCAGGTCCTCGGCCACCTTCTGCTTGCGATAGGCGGCGTCGATGTTGCCCTGCATCTGGAAGCCGTAGGTCAGGCCAGAGGTGTGGCGCAGCAGATCTATGATCATCATCGGCCGGGCCGGCGGGGTGGTCGCCCAGCCCGCGTCGGTGCCCGCGGCGAACACGCCGAGGTTGGCCCATTCCGGAATGTATTTGGCCACCGGCTCGTCGAGCGCCACCCTGCCCTCCTCGACCAGCATCATGAAGGCCACCGAGGTGACCGGCTTAGTCATTGAGTAGATGCGGAACAGGGAATCCGCCTTCAGCGGCGTTCCACGCTCGCGATCAGCCAGCCCCAGCGTCGTGTCATAGGCCAGCCTGCCCCGCCGCCAGACCTGGACCTGGGCGCAGGGCAGTTTGCCGGTCTTGATGTAGCGCTCGTCGAGGAACGGCGCGATCCGCGCCAGACGGTCGGCTGAAAAGCCCAGGCTCTCGGGTTTGGTCACGGTCACGTCTCCCGGCTGCATCCGTCTCCATTATCGAAGCCCCGGTATGTCGCAACTCAAACTTTACCAAACTGCCGCAAGGTGAACCCGAATTGGGGACCATCCTATGGCCGGACAGACGAGGGCGAACGCCCCCTCCGAGCTCGATATCGAAGCCGCGCGCTGGTTCTTCCAGAACTCGGTCGACATCTTCGTGCTCATTCGCGGCGGGACCATCTCGCGGATCAACCCGGCCTGGACCGAGGTTTCAGGCTGGTCGGTCGAGGAAACCGTCGGTCGCCCCTTCGAGAATTTCATCCATCCGGGCGATGAGCAGATCGTCCTCGACCTGGTCAGCACCCTGATCGCCGATGGCCAGGGCCGGGCCGAGCACCGCCTCTATCGCAAGGACGGCGAAATCCTCTGGGTTCGCTCCCGGGTCAAGCGCGCCTCAGGCGACGCGACCATCGTGGTGCTCGAGGATGTCACCGACGAACATCGTCGCCGGGCCGACAGCGCCGACGCTGCCCGCACCAACGAACTGCTGCGCGAAGCGGCCGGCGTCTACATCTGGCGTTTCGACCCCGAAACCGGCCGCTACGAGATCGATCCGGACCTGTCCAAACCCGGCGCGCCGGGCGCTTCGGGCAGCCGCAACATCACCACTGACCAGATGACCTCCGAGATCCACCCCGATGATCAGCAGCGGATGGGCGAGGCCTTCTTCCACACCCTGGCCACCGGTGAGCCGCGGGTCGTCGAGTATCGTCACTTCCGCGCCGAGGATGGCGGCTGGGCGCGTCTGCGGGCGGCCTGGCGGGGCCTCCGCCGCCGGAAGTCGGGCAAATGGGACGTGCTGGGCCTGACCCAGGACGTCAGCGAAGTGGCCGAGGCCCGCGACGCCGCGCTCGAAGCCGCTGAAGCCAAGGCCCAGTTCCTCGCCAACATGAGCCACGAAATCCGCACCCCGATGAACGGCGTGCTGGGCGTGCTGCATCTGCTGAAGAGCGAGAAGCTTTCAGACGACGGCCGCCAGCTTCTCGAGGAAGCCGTCGGCTGCGGCCAGATGCTGGCCGAATTGCTGAACGACGTGATCGACTTCTCCAAGATCGAGGCCGGACGCCTTGAATTCTCACCGGAGCCGATCGACCCCGCCGCCCTGATGGACAGTGTCGCCGGCCTGCTGCGGCCCCAGGCCGCCGGCCGCGGCCTGCGCGTCACAACTCATGTCGAGCCCGATGTGGGCTGGGCCTCGGTCGATCCGGTCCGTCTGCGCCAGATCCTGTTCAACCTGATCGGCAACGCGGTGAAGTTCACCCTGACCGGCGGCGTCGACACGCGGCTGAGCCGGGTCGAGCGCGACGGCGAAAGCCGGCTGCGGTTCGAGATCACGGATACCGGCGTCGGCATCTCCCCCGGCGCCCAGACCGATCTCTTCCAGCGCTTCCATCAGGCCGACGGGTCGACGACGCGCCGCTTCGGCGGATCGGGCCTGGGGCTGGCCATCAGCCGCCGTCTCGCCCAGCTGATGGGCGGCGAGATCGGCTTCACCAGCGCGCTCGGCGAAGGCTCCACCTTCTGGATCGAAGTCACGGCCCCCAGGGTGGCGGCGGCGGCTGTCGAAACCAGCGATGCCGAAGGCTTGCTCGAAGGCCTGCGGGTGCTGGTCGTCGAGGACAACCCGACCAACCGCCTGATCGCCACCCGCATGCTCGAGCAGCTCGGCGCCACGGTGGAAACCGCTGACGACGGCCTGCGCGGCGTCGAGGCGGTCAGCCGCTCGGCCTTCGACCTGATCTTCATGGACATCCAGATGCCCGTGATGGACGGCGTGGAAGCCACCCGGCGCATTCGCGGCCTGCCCCATCCGATCTGTGCGACGCCGATCCTCGCGATGACCGCCAATGCCATGTCGCACCAGGCAGAGTCCTATCTGGCGGCCGGCATGAACGGGGTCATCGCCAAGCCGCTCTCTCCGACGGCTCTGGTAGCGCAGATCGCGGCCATCGTGGCCCAGTCAGACCAGGAAGCGGCCGCCTGACCGCCTGATTGCCGGCGGACGGACGACGACGACGCGTCAACAGCCTTCCCCCCACCGTACCGGATATTCTAGGCTGGCGAACCGCACGAGAGTCCAGAGGACATCCATGGCCTGGCCCGCCCGAACGATCGCCGAATGCCATGCCATTCTCACGGCGCCCGGCTCCCGCTTCGAAACCGAGGAGGTGATGATCGACGGGGTCCTGACGAAGGTCTGGAAGAACGCCCCGGCGACTCTGCGCGACCTGGTGGCCAACGGCAGGGCCTTCGCTGACCGCGACTTCCTCGTCTACGACAACGACCGCGCGACCTTCGACGGCTTCCACCGCGCCGTCGCCGTCCTGGCAGAGCAGTTGACGGCCGACGGAGTCGGCAAGGGCGACCGGGTCGCCATCGTCATGCGCAATCTGCCTGAATGGCCGGTGGCCTTCTTCGCCGCCGCCAGCCTCGGGGCCATCGTCACGCCGCTGAACGCCTGGTGGACGGGCGCGGAACTGCAGTACGGCCTGGCCGACTCGGGTGCGAAGATCGCCATCGTCGACTCCGAACGCCTCGGGCGTATCGTCGAATATCTGCCCGACTGCCCGGCCGTCGAGACCCTCTATGTCTGCCGGGACGACGGGCCGTTCGAGGACCCTCGCGTGAAGCGACTGGAGTCCGTGATCGGCCCCGTTGGCGCCTGGGGCGGTTTGCCCGACCGGCCGCTGCCTGCGACCCCGATCCTGCCCGACGACCCGGCGACCATCTTCTATACCTCGGGCACCACCGGTAAGCCGAAGGGGGCGCTGGGCACGCACCGGACCATGACGACCAACGTCCTGACCACCGGGGCTCAGCTGGCCCGGGCCTTCCTGCGCCGGGGCGAGACGCCGCCGACGCCGGACCCCGCGGCGCCGCAGCGGGTGACCCTGCTGGTCGTACCGATGTTCCACGTCACCGGCTGCTCGGCGACGCTCTGCGGGGCGCTGAACAACGGCGGACGCCTGGTCCTGATGCGCAAGTGGGACCCGCTTGAGGGCATGACCCTGATTGAGCGCGAAAAGGTCACCGCGACCGGCGGTGTGCCCACCATCGCCTGGCAGCTGATCGAGCATCCGGAACGTCACCGCTTCGATCTGTCGACGATCGAGAGCATCTCCTACGGCGGCGCGCCGTCGGCCCCGGAACTGGTGCGGCGGATCAAGGAGGTCTGGCCAAAGGCGTCGGCCGGCAATGGCTGGGGCATGACCGAGACCAGCGCCACCTTCACCAGCAACGGCGCAGAGGACTATGTGAACCGTCCCGACAGCTGCGGCGTCGCACCGGCGGTCGGGGAAATGAAGGTCATGACCCTCGAAGGCGACCGGGAACTGCCCGCCGGCGAGGTCGGTGAACTCTGGTGCAAGGGCCCGATGGTTCTGCGCAGCTACTGGAACAAGGCAGACGCGACCGGAGCGACCTTCGTCGACGGCTGGGTCCGCACGGGCGACCTGGCACGACTCGACGAGGAAGGCTTCTGCTTCATCATCGACCGGGCCAAGGACATGCTGATCCGCGGGGGTGAGAACATCTACTGCATCGAGGTCGAGAACGTCCTCTACGACCACCCCGCCGTCATGGACGCCGCCCTGATCGGCATTCCCCATCGCACCCTCGGCGAGGAGCCCGGGGCGGTCGTGACGCTCAAGCCCGGCGCCCAGGCGACCGAGCAGGAGTTGCGCGCCTTTGTCCGGGAACGGCTTGCGGCATTCAAGGCGCCCGTGCGTGTCGTCTTCTGGCCTGAAACCTTGCCGCGCAACGCGAACGGCAAGATCATGAAGTCCGAACTCAAATCCGTCTTCGCCGGGGACACAGTCGCTTGACCGCGCAACCCGACCTGCCCGGAAACGCCGCGACCGCCCGATACGCGGCCAAGAAGGAAGCTATCCTCGGGGCCGCCACGACGATCCTGAACCGGCAGGGGGTCAAGGGCATGACCCTGGCCGATGTCGCGGCCGAGGTCGGGCTGATCACCACCTCGGTGACCTACTACTACCGCCGCAAGGAAGACCTGGCCGCCGCCTGTTTCATTCGCGGTATCGACATCTTCAACGGCCTGGCGGTCGAGGCCGCCGCCGTGACGGGGGCGCGGGCGCGGCTGGCGCGGTTCCTCGCGCTGTTCTTCGATCTGGCCCGCCGCATTCGCACCCGGGAGGCCTCGCCGATCGTCGCGTTCGGCGAAATGCGGGCGCTCAAGGAGCCGCTCCGCACCCAGGTCTCCGATGCCTTCAACGACCTGTTCCGCAACATCCGGGGCTTCTTCGATGATCCTGAGTTCGCGGGACTGGACCGGCGCGACGCAACCGCACGGACGCATCTGCTGCTCGAACAGGCCTTCTGGACCTGGACCTGGCTGCCTCGTTACGACATCGAGGACTACCCACGCCTGCGGGAAAGGATGTTCGACATCCTGTCCGGCGGCCTGGCGGTCGGGGCGCGGCCCTGGGCGCCGCCCACCTTGCCTGGACCGCCGCAGGCCGATCCGTCCAGCCCCGACGTTTCGCACGAGACCTTCCTGATCGCGGCCACGCGGCTGATCAATCGCAAGGGCTATCGCGGCGCTTCGGTTGAGGACATTTCGGCAGAACTGAACGTCACCAAGGGCAGCTTCTATCACCACAACGAAGCCAAGGATGACCTGGTCGCCGCCTGTTTCGAACGAACCTTCGGCGTCATGCGCGACATCCAGTTCGCGGCGCGAGACCTGAAAGGGGACCAGTGGACCCGGCTAGCCGCGGCCAGCGCCGCCCTGGTCGAGTATCAGCTGTCCGACAGCGGTCCGCTGCTGCGCGCCTCGTCGATGACGGCCCTGCCGGTCGATCTGCGCTACGGGACGGTGGAGCGATACAACCGCATTTCGGATCGCTTCGCCGGCATGATTTCCGACGGCATCGCCGAGGGCTCAATCCGTGCCGTGGATCCGCTGGTGGCGGCTCACATGCTCAGCTCGATGATCAACGCCGCGGCGTCGCTTAGCCTCTGGACACCAGGATTGAAGCCGGAAGAAGCGGCGGCCCTGTTCGCCCGCCCCCTGCTGCTGGGCGTCTTCACCCGATAGAGCGCGTTCCCCCGCCACCATCCCTCGTCATGGCCCGAACGAGTCCGGCCATGACGGGGGTGTTTGAGATCCCGGGGCCCCGACCGTCCGCCCAAAAAGAAGGGGGCGGCCGAAGCCGCCCCCAAAGACAGTGTCTTTCGTCAGAAAGGATCAGAACTTCTTGGTGAGGCTGACCTTCCAGGTGCGACCCAGGCCGCTGGCCGTGAACGGGTCGTAGTTCAGGTCCAGACGGGCGAAGGGCGGATCTTCGTCGAACATGTTGTCCACCGACGCGGCGAGGGTCGTGTCCCAGGGCAGGAAGACCCGATAGGTCAGATCCGTGGTCACGAAGGCGTCGATCTGCTTGCCGTTGGCCTGACCGATCGCAACACCTGCCGTGGTCTTGTAGGGGATCGTCGGGCAGGCTGGCAGCGCGACGGCCGTGCAGAAGATGCTGATCCGCTGGTCGGTGTAGCCGTCGATGTAGCGAACCGTCAGGCGCAGGTTATGCGGGCCCGTGGTGTACTCGGCGTAGATGTTGCCCTTCTTCTGGGGCAGCGGGTAGGCCGTGGTCTGGTAGTTCAGCAGGCCAACCGCATCGAAGGCCGGCGCAACGGTCACGCCCGCCACATCGGTCGCCTCGGTGAGGTACTCAATGACGTAGGTTGCCGTGCCGCCGATGGTCAGGCTGCCGCCCATGAAGTCATCGAAGGTATAGTCAGCGATGACGTCGACACCAGAGGTCTTCACGCCCGAGCCGTTGACCGTTTCCGTCCGCACGCGGGTGATCTGCGACGAAGCCAGCGCCGCCGGAGATCCACCCGCAAGGTTGCGGGCAATGCAGGTCATCGGCGCGCTGTTGAAGGTGAAGCGGTTGTAGAGCGCGCTACAGTTCAGCTGGGCGCCCGCGCCGATCCCGTTGGAGAACAGCGTGGAGACCATGGCGCCGACCGGATCGGTAGTGATCGGATCCTGGAAGTCGAAGTTCCAGTAGTCGACCGTGGCCTTGAAATTGCCGACCTCGAAGATGCCGCCGACGCTGTAGGTGGTGGCGGTTTCCGGAGTCAGGCTGGGGTTGCCGTAGATATCGACGGCGCGGAAGGTACCGTTGACCGACTGCAGCGACGTGATGAAGTCGCTGTTCAGCGAGACCGGCGGCGGGGCCCGGAAGGTGGTGCCGACAGAGCCGCGCAGGGCGAACATGTCGGTGACCTGCCAACGCACCGACAGCTTGGGATCGAAAGTCGAGCCCACGGCGCCGTCGTAGCTCTCATAGCGAGCTGCGATGGTGGCGTTGAAGCTGTCCGAGAAGGGCAGCACCACTTCGGCGAAAGCCGACTTCACGGTCTGGCTCAGATCCGTATTGTTGCCGACGCCGAGGAAGGCGAATGGACCCTGGCCTTGACCCGTGGCGCAAACCACCGCGCCCGTGATCGGGGTATCGACGCAAGGGTTCTTGGCGCGGTTGGCGAAGTCGTTGTAGGCCGCCGTGAAGCTGGCCCGGCGATACTGCAGGCCGAAGGCCCACTTGGATTCGCCGCCCGGCAGTTCCCAGCCGAGATTGCCGCTGACCAGGCCTTCGACCACGAACAGGCCGCTGACCTGTTCGGTTTCGAGCTTCTGGAAGAACCAGCGAGTCAGCGCAGCGCTGTTGGCGATGGCGGGATTGAAAGTAGCGCCGCCGGCGCCGGTGTTGGCATTGCCCGGAACGGCGCTCGAGTAGGGGTTGAAATACTCGCAGGTCGAACCGGGGTTGCCCGCAACGATGCCGTTGCAGTTCGCACCGCCGAGGCCGCGCAGAGCGAGGGCGAAGCGGTTCACCACGGTGTCGTAGCCGGTGCGGTTGCCGCGCTCTTCGCCGTACGAGATCGAGAAGTCCCAGTTGATCTCGTTGCTCCACTCACCACTCAACTCGGCGGCGAGACGATAGGCCTTGAAGTTGCGGCTGCCTTGCGACGCGCCGTAGTCGAACATCGGATTGCCGCCGAGGGCATAGGGGCGTCCGGCGACATAGAAGGCGCCGGTCGAGGCCTGGGCCGGCGTAATGGTGACCGCAGTGCCGTTCGCGAGGAAGCCGGGGATACCGCCCGGATGGGCCGCGACATAGGCTTGAAGGCCGGGGTTGGTCGACGGAACGAAGTAGAGTCCCGGAACGCCCGAGCCTGCGGCCGTCGGCGTCGACAAGAGCGCGTAGGACGGCGAGGTCTTCCACTCCGGCACGTCCGTGCTGGCGTAGAGGGCTTCGACGTGGAACTTCGTCGTGTCGGTCAGGTCGGCGTTGAATTCACCGTAGATCTGGAACCGGTCGGTCTTTTCAACGAGGTTGTCGAACTGGTTGTACTGCCAGTAGCAGACCGGGGTCAGGCCGCTGAAGCCCGCAAATCCACCATCGGACGTGCACTGGTCGTCGCGGTAGCGGACGCCCGTGGAGTTGGAGATGAAGGTCGCCGGATTACCCGCCGCGGACCAGCCGCCTTCCGGGTTTTCCAGGTAGTCGAGGCTCGACCAGTCGCGTTCGCTGACGGGGAGTTCCGACTGATGCTGCCAGCCGGCCGAAAGCAGGACGTTGGAGCGGTCACCCTGCCAGCCGTAGGTCATGCTGGTGGTGAAATCACCGTCAGAGCCGTCGACCGACTTGTAGCTGGCGCTGACTTCCAGACCTTCGAAGTTGGTGCGGGTGATGAAGTTCACCACGCCGGCGATGGCGTCCGAGCCGTAGGTAGCCGCGGCGCCGTCCTTGAGGACTTCGACCCGGCCGATGGCGGCGGACGGAATGATGTTGGTGTCGACCGCGCCGGAGCCGGCGAGGGCGAACGGGTTGATCGGCATACGCCGGCCGTTCAGCAGCACCAGGGTCCGCGTCGGGCCGAGGCCACGCAGGTTGACCGAGCCGGAGCCTTCAGACCCCTGGGCGCGCGCGTCGAACTGGTTGGTGTCGCCGAGAACGCCGTTCGAGACCGAAAGGCCCTTCAGCAGCTCGACCGTGGTCGGCGAACCCTGCTTGGCCAGTTCCTCGGCGCCGATGACGTCAACCGGCAGCGCCGCGTCTTCCGGCGTGCCGGCGATCAGCGAGCCGGTGATGATGACGGTGTCGACTTGCGTCGGTTCAGTTGCCTGCGCCGAGGCGGACGAAGCCGCTCCAAGCGCCAGGCCCATGGCGAGGACAGAGCCCCCGGCCAGATAGGCAAATTTCCGCATTAAACCCTCCCTGTTATCTCCCATGCCGTCCCGTCTTGTTTGAATTGATTGACGGTTACGGCGTTATCGCCAGCGCTACAGACCTCCCGAAGAAGACGCAGACGCATGCGCTTTAACCTCCGGCAGCGGTGCCGCCGGAAGATTCGTCTGAAGAGGATTTGAGTATGAGTCGCCCCCACGCGCGGAAACCGCGCGACCTGCAGACCCAATCTTGGTGTACGCCAGATGCGTCAACCAGCCCCCTCTAGGCTCATGGCACCGACCCTTGCCCGTCTCGCGAAGTGAACACGCGAGCCGAAACACTCAGCCGGCCAACATAATTAGATGATGCGGTATGATCTGCCCACGCGTCAACCAAACTCGCCTAACAGCGTCCAACAATCGCCGCCTTTTGGCTCAAGGCATTCGGCGCTTTCCGTGAACGTTGGGCGGGTCCAGCGCCCTGCTGACAGCCGGGACATCCGGGCCGCAGGTGACCAACAGCCCGGCCGCCGCAAAACCACGGCGGCAG
>JBKJII010000363.1:0-4751 GCA_046598505.1 Caulobacter sp.
ATCGGGCTCTGGTCGATGTCGATGACCTTGTCGAAGTTCTCCAGTCCCTCGATCCGCTCGTAGGGCGCCGGGGCGTCGCTGGCGTTGTTGAGCCGACGCGCGGCGGCCTTGTAGAGAGTCTCGATGGTGAAGGTCGATTTGCCGCCGCCGCTGACCCCGGTGATGCAGGTGAAGGTGGCGACCGGGATCTCGGCGGTGACGCTCTTGAGATTATTGCCGGTGGCCCCGACGACGCGCAGCACGTGCTTGGTCGAAATCGGGCGGCGCTTTTCCGGAACCGCGATCTCGCGCACCCCGGACAGATACATGCCGGTGATGCTCTTGGGGTTGGCCAGGATATCGGCCGGCTTGCCCTCGGCGACGATGTGGCCGCCGTGGACGCCAGCAGCGGGACCCATGTCGATGACGTAGTCGGCGGTAAGGATCGCTTCCTCGTCGTGCTCGACGACCAATACCGAGTTGCCCAGGTCCCGCAGGCCGCGCAGCGACTGCAGCAGACGGCTGTTGTCGCGCTGGTGCAGGCCGATCGACGGCTCGTCCAGCACATAGAGCACGCCGGTCAGGCCGCTGCCGATCTGGCTGGCCAGACGGATGCGCTGGCTCTCGCCGCCGCTCAGCGACCCCGAGCCGCGGGACAGGCTGAGGTAGTCCAGGCCGACGTCGACGAGGAACCGCAGCCGGTCCTTGATTTCCTTCAGGATCCGCCGGCCGATCTCGAGCTGCTTGTCGGTCAGGCGCGCTTCGAGTTCATCGAACCATTCCCGGGCCGGGCGGATCGCCAGGGCGCTGACCTCGGCGATGTTGCGCTCGCCGATCTTGACCGCCAGGGCCTCGGGCTTGAGGCGGGCGCCGTGGCAGACATCGCAGGGCGTGTCGGATTGATAGCGGCCCAGCTCCTCGCGGACCCAGCTGGAGTCGGTCTCGCGCCAGCGCCGCTCAAGGTTCGGCAGCACACCCTCGAAGGGCTTGTTGACCTCGTATTTTCGGGCGTTGTCGTCGTAGACGAAGTGGATCTTCTCGGCTCCGGTCCCGTACAGCACGACCTGCTGCGCCTGTTCCGGCAGGCTGTGCCAGGGCTGGTCCATCGAGAAATCGTAGTGCCGCGCCAGGGCCTGCAGGGTCTGGGTGTAGAGCGGCGAGGGGCCCTTGGCCCACGGCGACACCGCGCCCTTGTGCAGGGTCTTGTCCTTGTCCGGCACGATCAGGTCGGCGTCGAAGGCCAGCTTGGCCCCCAGGCCGTCGCAGGTCGGGCAGGCGCCGAACGGGTTGTTGAACGAGAACAGCCGCGGTTCGATCTCGCTGATGGTGAAGCCGCTGACAGGGCAGGCGAACTTCTCGGAGAACAGGATGCGCCGCGGCTCCTCGCCCTCCGCCCCATCCTTGCCTTGGGGCGTGTCGGCCCATTCAGCGACCGCGATGCCGTCGGCCAGCCGCAGGGCCTGCTCGATGCTGTCGGCGTAGCGCTGCTCGAGGCCGTTCTTGGTCACCAGCCGGTCCACGACCACGTCGATGTCGTGCTTGAACTTCTTGTCGAGCTCCGGCGCGTCCTCGATGGGGTAGAGCACCCCGTCGATCTTCAGCCGCTGGAAGCCGAGCTTGCGCCACCCGGCGATCTCCTTGCGGTACTCGCCCTTGCGGCCGCGCACGACGGGGGCCAGCAGGTACAGCCGCTCGCCCTCGGGCAGCGCTGTCAGCTTGTCGACCATCTGGCTGATGGTCTGGCTCTCGATCGGCAGGCCCGTGGCCGGCGAATAGGGCACCCCAACCCGCGCCCACAGCAGGCGCATGTAGTCGTGGATTTCGGTCACCGTGCCGACCGTCGAGCGCGGGTTGCGGCTGGTGGTCTTCTGCTCGATCGAGATGGCCGGCGACAGGCCCTCGATCAGGTCGACGTCCGGCTTGCTCATCAGCTCGAGGAACTGGCGCGCATAGGCTGACAGGCTCTCGACGTAGCGGCGTTGGCCCTCGGCGTAGATGGTGTCGAACGCCAACGAGCTCTTCCCCGAGCCCGACAGGCCAGTGATGACCACCAGCTCGCCGCGCGGAATGTCCACGCTGACGTTCTTGAGATTGTGCTCCCGCGCGCCACGCACGCGGATGAAGTTCAGTTGTTCGGCCATGGTCACCGGGAGGAACGCTCAGCCGGTCCAGCCGGACGCGGCGCAACGGCTATATGTAGGGCCCAGTGCGGTCATTAACACAAGAACATTATGTGAACCTGGCGGCGTGGTGTCAGCAGGCGCCGCGCCTGCTGACAGGACGATGTCATCAGGTGGCCATGTTCACCGCCCGGCCGTTCACCGCCTTGTCCGGCGGTCTCGCTCCATGGCCTGTCGCAGATGATAGTTGAGCTTGGTCTGCCAGCCCTTGCCGCTGGCCTTCAGCCAGTCCAGCACGTCGGCGTCCAGGCGGATGGTCAGCTGCTGTTTGACCACCCGGAAGTGCATGCCCCGCACGGCGTTGCGCCAGAAGGACTCGTCCGCTTCCGGAATGTCGGAACAGTCGATGTCCTCGTCGCGCATCGTGCGCAGTCTCGCGAGCTCCGCCTTCTGTTCGGCCGTGAGCGGCGGCGGATTGAGAGGGTCGAAGTCAACCCTCACCCAGGCGATCTCGCCAGTATTGTCTCCGTTCGCCAGGTCTGGCTCTGCGAGCTGAGATGATGCGGATAATTTGCGAGCCGTCATGCTCGATCCTCCAGGTGTAGGCGATGAACAGAAGGCTGCCTTCGGCTTCTCCGATAGTCCGCCAACGGGGCTCTCCGCCTTCAATCCGGTCCTGCTCATCGAGAGCGGCCGGGTCGGAGAACACAGGGTATGCGCTCAGAAAACTGATCCCGTGCTTACGCTGATTGGCGGTGTCCTTGACAGGATCCCATTCGAACCGAAGCAATTGTAACTCCAATATTGTAGCTACGCAATGATGCTCAATGGGCGCAACAACAACAAATACAATTATAGGGAGTTTTGACAATCCGATGGGAGCGGTCAGCCCCGGTCGATCCGGGCCGCGAAGCAGCCGCGACGGGCGTTGTAGGCGTGGAGGTAGGCTGCCCGGGGGTTGGCGAGGAATCGCTCAATGAGGGGCTCGGCCTCGGCCCCCTCGACGATCTCGGCGTCGATCATCATGCCGGCGGCGTCATAGGCCCGGATGGCCAGCAGGCGGACGGCCAATGCCGGGGGCAGGGTGTCCCGCACTCGCGCCGGAGCCAGCGCGCTCTCCCGGACAAAGATGGCGTGGCGCGCGCGGTAGGGCGTGTCGACGGCCAGATGCTCATAATTGAGCAGCAGCACCGTCTCGCCGGGCTCGGCGTCCTCCAGGCTGATACGGCATGGAAAGCCTGGTTTGCTGTCGACGGTCATGCGGACGACGCCGTGCCCGGCGAGGGCGGCCTCGTCGAGGCCGAACAAGGGGCGGAAGGGGTCTGCGTCAAGGCCAGTGACGACGTAGGGCATGGTGAAGCTCCTGATGTTGGCAGACCAGCATCGCCGGGGCGCGGCGGGGCGGCCACCCGATCCTTGCGGTAGGGCTCTTCCGGCGTCGACGCGCAGCGGTGCGGCGTGGGGCACGCTTCCTGCTGTGGACTCCCCCGAGCGTTTCGTTCGGGGACAGGCGTTGAAGACACTCGCCATCATTGCCCGCAAAGGCGGGACAGGGAAAACCACCCTGGCCGTGCATCTGGCCGCGGCGGCCCATGCATCCGGCTACAGCACCTTGCTGGCCGACACCGACCGCCAACACTCGGCCGTCGAGTGGCGCCGCATGCGCCAGCAGGCGCAGCCTGTCGTCGAAGCGGTCAAGCCCGGCGCTCTGTTCGCCCGCCAGCAGGAGGCCGCGCGCGCCGGCATCGACCTGCTGATCGTCGATACCGGCCCCTCGGTCGAGGAAGAGGTCGAGCAAGCCGTGCGTTGCGCCGATCTCTGCCTGGTCGTCGCCCGACCCAACTTCTTTGATATCCGCGCCGTAGCCGAGTCGGCGGCCCTGGCGGCTCGTTTCCACCGCCCGGTCGCCTTCGTGCTGAACCAGGCCCCGCACCGTCAACAGTCGATCGAGGCGCCGGTGCTGATGGAGGCCGTCTCGGCCCTGCGCGCGCTCGGCTTCCCGGTGGCGCCCATCGGCCTGCGGACCCGCGTCGCCTACCAGCGCAGCGTGGCCGGCGGCTCAACGGCTCAGGATCTGGAACCGTCCAGCTCGGCGGCGACCGAAATCACCGCTCTCTGGTCCTGGGTCGAGGCCAGACTGCAGACCGAACGCACAGCCGCCAAAACGCCCAGCTTCATCGCCGCGACCGACCGCATCGTCCCGCTGACGCTTTAATTCCTTGGCAGCAGGACGCTCGCGATCACGTTGCGCTGGGTTTCGCTCGATCCGGAATAGAGGCTCGCCGCCCGGGTGGCGAAATGCTTGGCCGTCGCGCGGGCGCCGTCGGCCAGGTCGCCTGCCGCCTGGCGAAACGTCTCCAGCGCCGTCCCCCGCGCGGTCCCTGCGATCTCCATGGCCAGTTCGGCGACCCGCTGGTGCAGCTCGCTGCCGATCAGCTTCAGCACCGACGCACTGGTATTGTCGCCCTCGCGCAGCCGCCCGCCGGGCAGCAGGTTCAGTTCAGCCTGTTCGAAGCTGGTCAGCTCGATCTCGGCGGTGACGAGTCGCGCCGTCAGGCCTGGCTCGAGGTGGTCGGTCGCCAGCGCCGCCGCACGGGCGCGCTGATAGACCCGCCGAACCAGGGCGGCCGGCGTGTTGTTCGAGCGCGCCAT
>JBKJII010000082.1:0-10351 GCA_046598505.1 Caulobacter sp.
GTGGCGCCGCTGGACTTCGCGCTCGGCTTCGGCCTGCTGCACATCACCCTCTACGTCTGCCTGTCCTGGGCCGTCGAGGTCGGTGCGCGCGACCCGAACGCCGCCAGGGCGCTTCGCGATCTGACGGTGCGGACGGGCCTGATCGTCTTTCTGACATCCCTGCACGCCTGCTGGATGGCGATGGTCGTTCGGGGTGCGGCGACCACCGGCGTCCTGCGTACGGAAACCGGGCTGCTGATCATCGGCGTGCTGATGTTCACCGCCCTGCAGGTGCACATGAGCCGGCTCGGCTATATCGCAGCCATCCTGCCGTCGATCGGCGCGATGGCCTGGATCGCTATCGACCAGCGCCAGCAGATGCCCAGCGGCCATTTCGGCGCGGCGGTGCTGGTGTTCGTCGTCGCGGTGGTCGCGGCCAGCTGGCGCCAGCAGGCTACCGACCGAACGCTCTGGAAGGTCCGCCTCGCACTCGAGGAAAAGAACGCCGCCCTGACCAGCCTGGTCGCGGAAGCCGAGGCGGCGCGGGCCCAGGCAGAGGCAGCCAACCGCGCCAAGTCCGACTTCCTGGCGATGACCAGCCATGAGATCCGCACGCCGCTCAACGCGGTGCTCGGCCTGACCGAGGCCCTGCATCGCTCACCGCTGACGACGGGGCAAAAGGAAATGGCCGCCGGCGTGCTCGACGCCGGCGCCCTGCTCAAGCGCCTGCTGGACGCCGTGCTCGACATCACACGCATCGAGGCCGGCAAGATGTCGGTCGAGGCCGCGCCGCTGGACCTGCGCCGGATGGCGACGACCGTCGTGCGGATCTGGACACCCCGGGCGACCGAACGGGGCGTCACGCTGGCGCTCGACCTGGACGGCCTACCTGCAACCTGTGGCGTCCTGACGGACGGCGCCAAGGTCGAACAGGCGCTGGTCAATCTGCTGTCCAACGCCGTGAAGTTCAGCCCCCGCGGCGGGACGGTGACGATCCGGCTTTCGACGACCGCCGAGGGCGACGCGCTCGCCACGACCGTGGATGTCATGGACCAGGGCAACGGCGTACCGGCCGAGGACCGCCTGCGTATCTTCGAGACCTTTGAACAGACCCTGGAAGGTCGCGCCCTGGGCGGCGCGGGCCTGGGCCTGGCCATTTGCGCGGGCAACATGGCGCTGATCGGCGGGACGATCGCGGTCGGTGACGCGCCCGGCGGCGGCGCGGCCTTCAGCTTCAGTTTCACCGCGCCGGCTACCGATGTGGCTGATCAGGTCGAACCGGATCACAGTGCGCCGACGCTCGACGACGAGCGCCCTCTGCGCGTGCTGGCGGCGGAGGACAACGCAGCCAACCGCCATGTGCTGCGTGTGTTGCTGGAGCCGCTGTCGGTCCAGCTGACCCTGGTCGAGAACGGCCGGGAGGCCGTCGAGGCCATGGCGAGCGAGGCTTTCGACATCGTCCTGATGGACGCCAACATGCCGGTCATGGATGGTCTGGACGCCCTGCGCGCCATCCGCGCCGCCGGTGGTCCGGGCGCGGCGACGCCCATCTGGATGCTGACCGCCAACGTCTTCGAGGAAGACGTGGCCCGCTACCGCAACGCCGGCGCTGACGGCGTCGTGCGCAAGCCCATCGACCTGGCCGAGCTGTTCGCCGCCCTCTCGGAGGCTTCGGCCCGGGTAACCCTCGCGGACGCCGCCGCGGCCTGACGTAACTCAGTGAAAGTCCCGGCTCCTCACCAGCCGCTCGCGGACTTCTTCCCCTGCGCGCGGCTGGCGGCCCTCTTCGCGCATCTCGGCCAGCCGGGGCGTCAGGTCGGTGAACCGTTCGGTGACCACATGGATCACCTGGCCCTCCTTTTTGCCGTCATGGTCCCGCTGGATCCGGCCGTGCACGACGATGAAGGCCGCGCTCATCGCCAGTCGCCGGTTGGCCGTGAAGACGTCCTTCCAGACCACGGCGTTGGCCGGGCCGGTCTCGTCTTCCAGGGTGATGAACACCACGCCCTTGGCCGTCCCCGGTCGCTGGCGGATCAGCACCAGCCCTGCCACCGAGACGCGCGTCCCGCTCTTCAGCTTCGGCAAATCGCCCGCCGGCGTGCAGCCCATGCTGTCCAGCAACGGCCGGAAGAAGCCGCAGGGGTGCGCCTTCAGCGACAGTCCCGCCGTCCGGTAGTCCTCGGCGACATGCTGCGGCAGGGTCATGACCGGCAGGTTCGCCTGCGCCTCGAACAGCGGCAGGCCGGCCAGCATTGACGCGCCGCTGTCCGCCGCCGCCTCGACCCCCTCGCCCTTGACCGCCCACAGGGCTGCCCGACGGTCCATGCCCAGTGACCGGAAGGCGTCGGCCTCGGCCAGCAGTTCGAGCGACCGGCGGGACAGCCGGGCCGCGCGCGCGATCTCGATCAGGGTCCGGGCGCCGGCCTCGCGCGCCGCGACCAGGCGCAGGCCGTCATCGGTTTTCAGGCCCTTCACCTGTCGCAGGCCGAGCCGCACGGCTTTCAGCCCCGTGGAGGGGCCGCGCGCGGGCTCCAGGGTGCAGTCCCAGTCGCTGTGCAGGATATCGACCGGCAGCACCTCGACCCCGTGCTCCCTGGCGTCCCGCACCAGCTGCGCCGGCTGGTAGAACCCCATCGGCTGGGAATTGAGGATCGCCGCGCAGAACACGTCCGGATACCAGCACTTCACCCAGGACGAGGCGTAGACCAGCAGGGCGAAACTGATCGCATGGCTCTCCGGGAAGCCGTAGTGGCCGAACCCCTTGATCTGTTCAAAGCACCGCGTGGCGAACACCGGATCGTAGCCGCGGGCGACCATGCCGCCGATGAACCGGTCCTCGTGGTCGTTGAGGTCGCCGAGGTTCTTGAAAGTCGCCATCGCCCGCCGCAACTGGTTGGCCTCGTCATCGGTGAACTTCGCCGCCTCGATGGCCAGCCGCATCGCCTGCTCCTGGAACAACGGCACGCCCAGCGTCTTCTCGAGGACGGTTCTCAACTCGTCCGCCGGACCGTGCTCGGGGGCGGGTGCCGGATAGGCGACCGGCTCGATCCCGTCGCGGCGCTTGAGATAGGGATGGACCATGTCGCCCTGGATCGGCCCCGGCCGGACGATCGCCACCTCGATGACCAGGTCGTAGAACCGCCGGGGCCTGAGCCGTGGCAGCATCGACATCTGGGCCCGGCTCTCGACCTGGAACACCCCTATGGAATCGGCGCGACAGAGCATGTCGTAGACCTTCGGGCACTCCTGCGGGATGTGGGCGATGTCGGTGAACAGCCCGCCGTGATCGCGGACCAGGGCTTCGCCGTGGTGCAGGTTGAGCAGGTCAAAGCCGCGCTTCATGCAGCTGAGCATGCCCAGCGCCAGCACATCGACCTTCATCAACCCGAGGGCGTCGATGTCGTCCTTGTCCCACTGGATGAAGGTCCGGTCCTTCATCACCGCATTGCCGATCGGCACTGTCTCGTCGAGGCGGCGCTTGGTCAGCACATAGCCGCCGACATGCTGGGACAGGTGGCGGGGAAAGTTCAGCAGCTCGGCCGCCAGGGTCGTGGCCCGGACGATTTCGGGATTGAACGGATCGAGCCCGGCCTGGCGGATATGGTCCTCGGCGATCTCGCCGCCCCAGCTGCCCCAGACGGTATTGGCCAGGGCGGCAGTGATATCCTCGGTCAGCCCCAGCGCCTTGCCGACGTCGCGGATGGCGCTGCGCGGGCGATAGTGGATGACCGTGGCGCAGATGGCCGCCCGATGTCGCCCGTAGCGCTTGTAGACATACTGCATCACCTCCTCGCGCCGCTCATGCTCGAAGTCGACGTCGATGTCGGGCGGATCGCCGCGCTCCCGCGAGAGGAAGCGGGCGAACAGCAGGTCCTGATCCTTCTTGGTCGGGTCGACGGCGGTTACGCCGAGGCAGAAGCAGACCACCGAGTTGGCGGCTGAACCGCGGCCCTGGCAGAGGATCGGCTGCGGCCGGGCGCGCGCCCACTGGACGATGTCGTGCACGGTGATGAAGTAGTTCGGGTACTTCAGCTCCTCGATCAGAGCGAGTTCCTTGTGCAGCAGGGCGGTCACCTTGTCCGGCACGCCTTGCGGGTACCGCCAGTGCGCCCCGCGCCAGGCCAGGTCGGTCAGATGCTCCATGGCCGTCTTGCCGGGCGGGACCGGCTCGTCCGGATATTCCTCGCGCAGCGCGCCGAGATCGAAAGTGATCCGCTCGGCGATCCCGGCGGAGCGCTCGACCGCGTCCGGCCACTTCGCGAACAGGCGGGCCATCTCGGCCGGGGTCTTCAGATGCCGTTCGGCGTTGGCCTCCAGCCGCCAGCCGGCGTCGGTGATCGTGCAGGTCTCGCGGATGCAGGTCAGTACGTCCTGCAACGGCCGCCGTTCGGGCGCGTGGTAGAGCACGTCGCCGGTGGCGACCATCGGGGCGCCGATCCGGTTGGCCAGTCCGGCCAGTTGGTGCAGACGCCAGGCGTCCCGGGCTGCGTAGGAGCGTGACGCGGCGAGCCAGACCCGGCCCCGCAGGTCGCCGGCCAGACGGGCGGCCCGGGTCTCGAAATCCGCGTCGAGACGGGCCGGCGGAACGATCAGCACCAGCTGGCCCTCGGACTGGTCGAGAAAATCGTCGATCAGCAGGACGCAGTCGCCCTTTTCGGCGCCGCTCTGGCCGATGGTCAGCAGCCGCGTCAGCCGGGCGTAGGCTTCACGGTCGGAGGGGTAACAGAGCAGCCCGGGCGTCCCGTCGGCGAAGTCGAGCCGGCAGCCGGTCAGGCTGCGGGTGTTCAGGTCGCGCGCCGCCGCCCAGGCCCGCACCACGCCCGCCAGGCTGTTGCGATCGGTGATGCCCAGCGCGCCCAGGCCCAGGGCGTGGGCCGTCGTCACCAGCTCCTTCGGATGCGAGGCCCCCTCAAGGAAGCTGTAGTTGCTGGTGGTCTGCAGCTCGACGTAACGGGTCACGCAAACAAACCTCCAACCCGCTCATCCCGGCGAAGGCCGGGACCCAGGTTTGTTCGGCTCACCATCCGCGAGCCCGGCGCCTCGGAAAAAAGCCTGGGTCCCGGCCTTCGCCGGGATGAGCGGAAACAGGGAAGGGTCACGCGAACACCCCGTGCAGCCACCAGCGCACCGTGACCTCCGGATCGCCGTAGAGGCCGGCACGGAAGATCCAGTAGCGGCCGCCAACCTCGTCCTCGACGCGATAGTAGTCGCGCACGAAGCTGGTCCGGACCTCGTCGATCGGCTTGCGCCACCACTCCTCGGCGATCCGCTCGGGCCCCTCGGCGAGGCGCACGCGGTGACGCCGGCCGCGCCAGGTGAAGGTCGCCGGCGGCGCGTCGGGCAGTTCGGCCACGGCGGTGATGGCCTCGGGGCGCGCCAGCAGTCGCACGGGTCGCGGCCGGTCCGGATCCCAGCCGAGCGGAACGGCGGCGGCCATCGGCGCGGCCTGCCGCACGGCGCGTTCCGGTATATGGCTTTCGACCACCTCGGCCCGCCAGACCTGGTCCTCGCCCAGACGGTTGGCCAGACGGTCGACCAAGGCCGCCAGCCCCTCCTGGGCCATGGCCGCGCGGCTGTTGTCGAGCCGGGCCTGGGCTGCTGAGACCAGTTCGACATCCTCGGCCGACAGAGTGACCACCTCGATGCCGAAGCCGGGATCGATGGCCTCCAGCCTGGGCGTGAACAGCCGCGTCAGGGCGCGGGCGTCGCGGCCGAGGATCGACAGTCCGACCCGCACCGGAAACGCCCTGCCGTCGAGCCGGTGGAAGGTCAGTTCGAACCGCCTTGCGCCGCGCCCTTCGGTGGTCAGGCGCTCACAGAGCCGAGCGCTGATGTCGCCGGCGACGCGGACCAGATCGTCCAGCTGGCTGATCGGTTCGGCGAAGGCCAGGCGGTCGAACCAGGGACTGGGCGGCCGGCGGTAGGTCAGGGCCTCCTCGCCCTGGCCCAGGGCCTGGTCCAGCCGCCGCACGACCAGCGGTCCGAACCGCCGGGTCAGCTGCGCGCGCGGCAGGCCGAGCAGCCGGTTGATCCGGGTCAGGCCCAGCCTGGGCAGCTGCGCCGTCGCCGCCGCGTCGAGCCGCAGGGCCGCGACCGGCAGGGGGGCGAGGACGGCAGACTGCGCGCCCGGCGGGACAACCAGCGCCGGCGGCTCGCCGAACCGCGCCAGGGCCCAGGCCGCCCCGACGGTGTCAGCCACCGCGCCGCGCGCCGGAATGCCGTTGGCCGACAGCCGGGTCAGCAGGTCCTCCAGCATCGCCTGTTCACCGTCCCACAGATGCGCGACGCCGGTGACGTCGAGGATCAGGCCGTCCGGCGCGTCGAGGGCCACCGCCGGCGAGAAGCGCACGCACCAGTCGCTGAGCGTCGTCAGGGCGGCGGCGGCGCCTTCGGGGTCCGCGTCGTCGGTCCGCAGTTCGGGAACCAGGGCGGCTGCGTCCGTAGCCTTCTGGCCGACATAGAGGCCCAGCGTCCGGGCCGTCGCATCGAGGGCATGCAGACGCCGGGCGCCCCGATCGGTGACGAGGAGAGCCAGCGGTACATTTTTCCCGTTCATCCCGGCGAAGGCCGGGACCCAGGCTTTTTCTGACCCGCTTGAGACTGTCCGACTTGTCCCCAAAACACCTGGGTCCCGACCTTCGCCGGGATGAGCGGATTTGGAATTATGCCCGGAGACGGCCGCGTTCCCGCGGTTCCACACCGTCACCGGCCAGTCCGGCAGCCACAACGAGAGGATGCGAGCCATGGGCGGCCTCCTGCCGTCCTTCGAGGATCCATTCGCCGGGACGTCCGCCCCGGCTGCGTTCGAGGGCCACCGTCCAGCGGGGCGGGCCCAGCCCCGGCTCGCCGGGCGGTGGATCGCTGGCCGCGGCGGCCACCCGCCAGCGTGTCGCCGCCGCCGAGCCGCTGGCCGCCTTGCGCGAGACCCCGCCGAACGGCCGCCGCTGGATCACGAACCCGGTCGCGCCGTGCTTCTCGCAGGCCAGTTGCAGCCGTCGGCCGGCGGTCAGGTCGACGTCCTCGATCTCGGCCGCCACAGCAGCGACCCCGGCCGAGCCGAGCGCGTCCTCGAGGGCCATCAGCGCCGCGGTATCGTCGCGCACCCGCACCTGGATCAGCCGCCGGGCCGGAAAACCCAGCGTCTCCAGCCCCGGCGCATAGAGGTCGTCCCGCCGCAGGATCCAGACCACCGCCCCCCGCGCCGCCAGCGGCCGGGCCAGCAGGGCGGTGAAGCCGGCCGTGACCGCGCCGGTCTCGGTCTCCATCCCGGCGCCGGTCAGCTCATGCCAGCGGCCCAGCGGCAGACCACCGCCCGGCAGGCAGTCGTCGATCCGCGCGTCGCCGAACGGCAGGACGACGGATGGAGTCCGAGTCCCCGCTTCCAGAGCGGCGACCTGGCCCCTGACGGCCGCCAATCGCGCTGACCGCGACGCTGGCATGAGTGATCTCCAATGTTCTACTTTTGTTCTCTTCCTCCGGGCTTGGAGAGTCAAGCCGGAACGCTATGGTGCGTTCAAACGGCCGTATGAGCCGCGGGAGAGAGTCCTTGAGCTTCAAGCGCGTGCTGATCGCCAACCGCGGCGAGATCGCCATCCGTATCGCCCGGGCGGCGGCGGAGCTGGGCGTGACCAGCGTGGCCGTCTTCGCCGAGGACGACGCCGCCTCCCTGCATGTGCGATCCGCCGACGAGGCCGTGGCCCTGAAGGGCTCGGGCGTGAAGGCCTACCTCGACATCGACGGCATGATCGCGGCGGCGAAGGCGGCAAAGTGCGACGCCATTCACCCCGGCTACGGCTTCCTGTCGGAGAACGCGGCCCTGGCCACAGCCTGCGCCAAGGCGAAGATCACCTTCATCGGCCCGGCCCCCGAGGCGCTGGAGCTGTTCGGCGACAAGGCCAGGGCCCGGGCGCTGGCGACCAAGGCCAAGGTTCCCGTGCTGGCCGGCACCGGGCCCATCGACCTGCCAGGGGCGAAGGCCTTCTTCCGGAAGAACGGCCCGATGATGCTCAAGGCCGTGGCCGGCGGCGGCGGGCGCGGGATGCGGCTGGTGCGGACCGAGGCCGAGATCGAGTTCGCCCTGGCCGCCTGCACCCGCGAAGCGCTGGCGGCGTTCGGCGACGGGGCGGTCTATGCCGAATGGCTGGTCGAGGAGGCGCGGCACATCGAGGTGCAGATCGTCGCCGACGGCCGGGCCGTGCTGGCCGTCGGGGACCGCGACTGCTCGGTCCAGCGGCGCAACCAGAAGCTGGTCGAGAGCGCCCCGGCCCTGCTGCCCGAACCGCTGCGCAAGGCCCTGCACGAGGCCGCCGAGCGGCTCTGTGCGGCGGCCAAGTATCGCACCCTGGCCACCGTCGAGTTCCTCGTCGACGGCAAGGGCGGCTTCGCCTTCATCGAGACCAATGCCCGGCTGCAGGTCGAGCACACGGTCACCGAGGAGGTCACGGGCCTCGACCTGGTGCGTATCCAGTTCGAACTGGCAGCGGGCAAGACCCTTGCCCAGCTCGGGCTTGCGGAAGCGCCGAAGCCGCGCGGGTTCGCCGTGCAGGCGCGGGTCAACCTCGAGACCCTGACCCCCGACGGCTCGACCCTGCCCGGCGGCGGGCGGCTGGCGACCTATGAGCCGCCGAGCGGCCCCGGCGTGCGCGTCGACGGCTACGGCTACGCCGGCTACGTCACCAGCCCGGCCTATGACAGCCTGCTGGCCAAGGTCATCGGCCGGGGCGACAGCATGGCCGCCGCCTGCGCCAGGACGGCCAGGGCGCTGGGCGAGTTCAGGCTGGCCGGGGTCGACACCAACGCGCCGCTGCTGCGGGCGGTGCTGGCCGAGCCGGCGGTGACGGGCGGGACGGCGACCACCCGGTTCCTCGAGACCGCTCTGCCCGGCCTGCTCGAGACGGCCGCGCAATTCGCGCCTCAGGTCGAAGAGACAATCTCCGGACTTACAGAGATTGCCGAGAAACCCTTTGAAGCGCTCGACGGGGCCGTCAGCGTCACGGCGCCGCTGCTGGCGACGGTCGGCATCATCGAGGTGGCCGAGGGCGACCTCGTCGCGCCGGGCCAGACGGTCGCCATCCTCGAAGCCATGAAGATGGAGCACGTGGTCGCCGCGAGCGAGGGCGGCCGGGTCATCCGTATCGCCGCGGCCAAGGGCGAGACCCTGCTGAAGGGCCAGCCGATCCTGTTCCTCGAACCGGCCGACGTCGTGGCCGACGCAGAAGCCGAGGCGGCGCAGGTCGATCCCGACCACATCCGGCCGGACCTGCAGGCAGTCATCGACCGGCACGCCTTCACCCTCGACGAGAACCGGCCCGAGGCCGTGGCCAAACGCCGCCGGACCGGCCACCGCACCGCCCGGGAGAACCTCGACGACCTGCTCGATCCCGGCAGCTTCATCGAATACGGCGCCCTGACCATCGCCGCCCAGCGTCGCCGGCGCACGGTCGAGGACCTGATCAAGGCCACGCCCGCCGACGGCCTGATCGCCGGCATCGGCACGATCAACGGCCATCTGTTCGCGCCGGACAAGGCGCGGGTGGCGGCCCTCAGCTACGACTTCACGGTGCTGGCCGGCACGCAAGGCCACATGAACCACAAGAAGACCGACCGGCTGCTGGGCATCGTCGACGAGCAGAAGCTGCCGCTGGTCTGGTACGCCGAGGGTGGCGGCGGACGGCCGGGCGACACCGACGGCACCGGCGTGGCCGGGCTGGACGTGACCACCTTCGGCAAGTTCGCCGAACTGTCTGGCGAGGTGCCCAAGATCGCCATCGTCGCCGGCCGCTGCTTCGCCGGCAACGCGGCCATCGCGGGCCTTTCCGAGATCATCATCGCCACGAAGGACTCCAACCTCGGCATGGGTGGACCGGCGATGATCGAGGGCGGCGGGCTGGGCGTGTTCAAGCCCGACGATATCGGTCCCAGCCATGTGCAGTGGGCCAACGGCGTGATCGACATCCTCGCCGACGACGAGGCCCACGCGACCGCGCTGGCCAAGCAGGCCATGTCGACCTTCCAGGGCAGGGTCGCCGACTGGACCGCCGCCGACCAGCGCGACCTGCGCCGGGCGATCCCCGAGAACCGTCTGCGGGTCTATGACATCCGGCCGCTGATCGAGACCCTGGCCGACACCGGCACGTTCCTCGAACTGCGACGCGGCTTCGCGGCCGGGATGATCACCGGCTTTATCCGCGTCGAGGGTCGGCCCATGGGGCTGATCGCCAACGACCCGCGCCACCTGGGCGGGGCCATCGACTGCGACGGCGCGGAAAAGTGCGCCCGCTTCCTGCAGCTGTGCGACGCCTTCGACCTGCCGGTCGTCAGCCTGTGCGACACCCCGGGCTTCATGGTCGGGCCCGACAGCGAAGCGGCCGGC
>JBKJII010000174.1:0-19102 GCA_046598505.1 Caulobacter sp.
TCGATGCGCTCGATCGCGGCGACTTCGCGGGCCATGCGGTCCAGGGCGCTTTCGTACAGCTGGCGCTCGGAATAGGACTGTTCCGGTTGGTTCTCCGCGCGGTGCAGGTCGCGCACGACTTCGGCGATGGAGATCAGGTCGCCGGAGTTGATCTTGGCTTCGTATTCCTGGGCTCTGCGCGACCACATGGTGCGCTTCACCCGGGCGCGGCCCTTGAGGGTCGTCAGGGCCTTGGTCACGACCAGACCTTCGGCCAGCGGGCGGAGGCCGGAGGTGACCGCCTTCTTGGTCGGTACGCGCAGCGTCATCTTCTCGTGGTCGAAGGTGATGACATAGACCTCGAGCGACATGCCGGCGACTTCCTGGGTCTCCACAGCACGGATCGTCCCCACGCCGTGGGCGGGATAGACAACGTGGTCGTCGACCGAAAACGCCAGACCAGACTTGCTCATATGTTCGTCCTTCTCTTGCACCCTGTCCGCGAGGTTCCGCCTCGCGGGCCGCTGTTCCAGGCCTGTCTGCAGACAGCGAAAGCTCCTCCGACCGCGGTGGGGCCGCGGAGTGCGCCGTCTCAGATTGGATAGACCTTTAGGACACCCTCGCCTTCGCAAGGCACGCCGTTCGGATGCGGCTGTTCTTGAACCAAGGCGCGACGGCGGACCCGTCACGTCAGATAAGACCGTACCACAAAATTGAGCCTAAAGAAAGGGTTGCGAAAGCCGGCTATCCTGATCGGGATTCCGCTACCGCCGGGTCAGGAGCCCTTGCCGGGCTTCTCGCTGAAGTATTTCTCGAACTTGCCGGTCTCGCGCTCGAAGGCTTCGGCGTCGGCCGGCGGTTCACCCTTCAGCGTGATGTTCGGCCAGATCCGGGCGAACTCGGAATTGATCTTCAGCCACCTGCCGTCGGGCTCGTCCTCGGTGTCCGGCTTGATCGCATCGACCGGGCACTCGGGTTCGCAGACACCGCAGTCGATGCATTCGTCCGGGCTGATGGCGAGGAAGTTCTCGCCTTCGTAGAAGCAGTCGACGGGACAGACCTCGACGCAATCCATGAACTTACATTTGATGCAGGCGTCGGTGACGATGTAGGTCATCGGAGAACTTGGTGGTCCTGACGGATTAAGAGTGCGCGCGCCTTTTCAAAGTCGGAGGGCGGCTTGTCAATGCGGCGAGGCCTCGCGGCGACCGCAGGAAAACTCATCGTCCCCTCAGTCATCGACAGCCTCGGCCGTGTGCGCGTCGAGCGCTTCGTACAGGGCGCGCGCCTCGCTGGCCGGGCCGCGGCGGTCACCGAAGGCCTCCAGCCGCACGGCAACCACCCGCAGGCCCAGGGCGAAGACCAGTTCATCGCCACGCTTCAGCGCCCGCGAGGCCTTGTCGAGACGCCCTTCGGCGGCGCCACGCCTGAAACGGATGCGGCCCTGGTCGACATAGCGGGCCGCCATCGAGCGGGTCTTGAAGAACCGGGCGCGCCACAGCCAGACATCCGCACGGCAGGACTCGTCGCTCATGAGGCGGCGGGCTTGCGGCGCTTTGGCCGCCGCCGCCGCTGCGGCGCAACCTTGAGGCCGGCGAGGGCGGCGAACGGCGAGTTGGGCGGCGGCGAGGGCGCGACCTGCTCGGCCGGCTTCTCGTTGCGCCTGCGCCAGGCGATGGGCTCGGTGCGCGTGGACGGGGTGAAGTTCAGCGCCCGCAGGATGGCCTCAGTCTCCGCGGCGCTCCAGCCGAGCGTCTCGCGCGCCTGATCTGTCAGGACAATGCCGATGCCGGGCCTGAATCCGGCGCGCAACAGATCGTCCAGCTGCTCGAGTTGCGCCGCCGGGACCGCAAAGGCGCCGACGGTTCTCAGGCCACGGGCGGCCAGGGCGCGGGCCGGCGGAGCAGGCGAGGGCAGGCGCGACAGTTGATCGATCGGCGGCCGCCAACTCCCGCCGACCATGGCTTGGGCAAAGGCCAGCGCGGGCGGCTCCAGCAGACCGGGCATGAACAGGCTGAAGGCGCCGATCCGGACGCCGAGCATGCGCAGTGACCGCCGCTCGGCCTGGCTGAGGGCCTTCAGGTCCGCTTCCACGGCGCGCCGGTCGAGCAGCCCGCCGGCTTCGACGAGCCGATGGCCGATGCCGCGTGGCAGGCCCTTCACCTGGCCGGCAGCCATGGCCTGTTCCAGCTTCACCAGCGGCGCCAGACGCCGTTCACGCTCAGCCGCGAGGAACGCCTGTAGTCGCTGGCGGCCCCGTTCCCGCGCCGTCTCGGGGCCGAGCTCACCGAGCAGTCGCACCTTGCCGCCCTCGATGATCTGGCCGGCCGCCGCGCCGTGCCAGAGGACGGCGCCGTCCGGCGTCACGCTGAACGCGTCATCGTCCTCGCCGGCCAGCTGGCCCAGCCGACGCGTGACCTCAGGTCCGACCGCCCGTTGCGCCGCGCCGCGCAGGGCCTTTTCCTCCAGCGAGGAGGCGGCCTTCGGGGCCTCGAACAACAGCCCCTGCAGGCGGCCGACGACATGGCCCTCCACGGTCACGGTGCCGTCCTCGGCCACGCCCGCCAGCATCTCGGTCCGTTCGCCAAGCTGCCGCATCAGCACGCTGGTCCGCCGGTCGATGAACCGGGCCATCAGTTTCTCGTGCAGAGCGTCGGACAGACGCTCCTCCAGACCTTTTGTCACCGCCTGCCAGTGCGCCGGGTCGACCAGCCAGTCGGGCCGGTTGGCGACATAGGCCAGCGTCCGCACGCCCGCGAGCCGGGTGGCCAGGGTGTCGATCTCGCCGTCGGTGCGGTCCAGGCCGCTGAACTGACCCTGCATCCAGTCCTCGGGCAGGCGCCGGCGGCCGGTGGTCAGGTGCTCGAACAGGGTCCGGATCAGCCGCAGGTGTTCGTCGGGTGTCTGCTTGCGGAAGTCGGGCGTCTGGCAGACCTCCCACAGCCGCTCCAGCGCCACGCGATCGCGCACCCGGTGCTTGATGTCCTCGTCCTCACCCAGCCGCTTGAGCGCCTGTTCGTCGATCGCTTCCGCCGACAGGGTCAGCCCTTCACGGGGCGGCTGGGCGTCCAGCGTCCGGATCAGCGACGGCAGGTTGTCGAAGTCGAGCCGGTGGTTGCGCCACTCCGCCGAGGCGGCGGGCTGGAACGTATGGTCCTCGACGCTCGAGACGAGGTCCTCGTCCATGTCCTCGGCCTCGCCGGTGACGCCGAACGTACCGTCCTTGACGTGCCGTCCCGCACGGCCGGCGATCTGGCCGATCTCCTGCGGGTGCAGGAAGCGTGTCTTCTTGCCGTCGAATTTGCGCAGGCCGGCGAAGGCGACATGGTCGACGTCCATGTTCAGCCCCATGCCGATGGCGTCGGTGGCCACCAGGAAGTCGACCTCGCCCGACTGGTAGAGCGCCACCTGGGCGTTGCGGGTGCGGGGGCTCAGCGAGCCCATGACAACGGCGGCGCCGCCACGCTGCCGCCGGATCAACTCGGCGATGGCGTAGACATTGTCCGCGCTGAACGCGACCACGGCGCTGCGCCGGGGCAGGCGGGTCAGCTTCTTTGAGCCGGTGTAACGCAGGCTGGAGAACCGCTCCCGCTCGATGATCTCGACGCCCGGCAGCAGCCGGCGGACCAGCGGCGCCATTGTCCCGGCGCCCAGCAGCATGGTCTCCTGCTTGCCGCGCGCGTGCAGCAGCCGGTGGGTGAAGACATGCCCGCGCTCCGGGTCGGCGCAGAGCTGGATTTCGTCGACGGCCAGGAAGTCGACCTCGCGGCCCAGCGGCATCGCCTCGACGGTGCAGATGAAATACTGCGGCCGGGGCGGGACGATCTTTTCCTCGCCGGTGATCAGCGCCACCTCGCGCGGACCCTTGAGCCGCACGACCCGGTCATAGATCTCGCGCGCCAGCAGCCGCAGCGGCAGGCCGATCATGCCGCTGTGGTGGCCCAGCATCCGTTCGACGGCCAGATGCGTCTTACCGGTGTTGGTCGGGCCGAGCACCGCCACGAGCCTGTGCGCAGCTTGGCCTGTGGAACGATCACTCATGACTCAAAGGTGGGGGAGTCGGCCTGTGGGGACAAGGCTCCGCAGCGCTTGCCCGCGCTTTTCAGCCTACCCCTTGAAGGTCGGCTGGCGGGGGTGGACGTCGTCCTTGAAGACCTCAAAGCTCTTCCATGCGGGCTCGACCGGATCGTGGCCCGGCTCGGGCGTGTAGGGCGACATCTCGGCCAATTCCAGGGTCGGAATGTAGCGCGGACAGTTGGGAAAGATGGCGCTGGCCTCGACGCGCACCACCATCTGGGCGCCGACGGTGGCGCCCATGAGCGGATCGTCGCGGTCCATGCGGGCCGTCCCGTTCACGCGCAGTCGCCGCGGCGCCCCGTGCATGGCGATGAACAGAAGCGCGACAGCCGGATTGACGCTGAGGTTGCCCAGGCTCCTGAACATGCCGTTGCCGTCATAGTCCGGGAAGGCCAGCTCCGACGACCCTGTGACGCGCACGAAGCCTGGCGGTCCGCCCTTGAACGAGCAGTCGGGCCGCCCCTCGCCGTCGGCAGTGGCGAGGAAGAAATAGACCGCGCTCTCGATGAAGGCCTTGTCGTCTTCAGTGAAGGCGGTGCGTTTCAGCGTCTCGAGGCGATCGGCGATCCGCCGACTCTCGAAGCGGTCCTGCAGGGCGCGATTGCCGTCATGGTAAAAGCTGTCGCCGGTCATCGGGGTTGCTCCATCAAGGCCTGGCCGCCGTAGACTAGAACAGCGTTATCCCGATGCGAAGGTGGCGGACCTACCGCCCGTCGTGAACGATCTTTCCGCCGACAACGGTCAAAAGCGGAGTCACCTTGAGGATGTCCGCTTCCGGAATGGTCATGATGTCCTGCGAAAAGACGGTGATGTCGGCCGGGCAGGATTGCACCAGCACGCCACAGTCGCCGCCGTCGACCTGGTTGGGCGTCAGGGTGAAGGCGGTCAGGGCCGAGGCGCGATCGATGGCCTGTTCAGGATGCCAGTCAGGGCCGGACTGGCCCTTCAGGTCCTTGCGGGCCACGGCGGCGTAGAACTCGATGCGCGGATCGCCGACCTCGACCGGGGCGTCGGTGCCGAACACGACGGTGGCTACGCTGTCACGCAGTGACTTCCAGGCGTAGGCGCCTTCCAGCCTGCGCGGGCCAAGCCTCGAAGGCGCGAAATACAGGTCGCCGATGGCGTGCGAGGGCTGCATCGAGGCGACGATGCCAAGCCCTGCGAAGCGCGGAATATCCTTCGGATCGATGATCTGGGCGTGCTCGATCCGCCAGTGCAGGGCGCGGGACCTGTCGGCGTTCGTGCCCAGCACCTCCTCGTACCAGTCCAGCACCAGACGGTTGCCCCGATCGCCGATGGCATGGAAGGCGACCTGCGCCTTGACGGCCTGGGCCCGTCTGAGCATGGCGATGGTCGCGTCATGGTCGGCGATTTGCAGGCCGCTGGTGTCCGGCCGGTCGGTATAGGGCTTGAGCAGCAGGGCGCCGCCCGAGCCAAGCGCGCCGTCCATGTAGAGCTTCACGCCCCGCACCCGGACCCTGCCGGTGGCGTCTTCATAGGGACCACGGTCCAGCACCTCGTCCGAGTCCTCGGGGGTCATGAACACGTCAACCCGGATGGGCAGCTTGCCCTCGGCGGCCAGGGCCATCAGCACCTTCACGTCGTCAGCGTCGGTGCTCATGTTGACGGCGCTGGTCCAGCCGCGATCGGCATAGAGCTGGACGGCCTTCATCAGCGCCTCGCGCCGCGTGGCCATCGACATCGCGGGCAGCCTGGCCTCGATCAGGCCGGCGGCGCCGTCGATCAGCATGCCGGTCGGCTCGCCCTCGGGGGTGCGGTCGATGCGGCCGCCGGCGGGGTCGGCGGTGGTGCCGGTGATTCCGGCCAGCTTCAGGGCGGCGGTGTTCAGCACGACGGCGTGGCCGTCGGCCCGTTCCAGCACGATGGGCCGGGTCGCCGAGACGGCGTCGAGGTCAGCGCTGTTGGGAAACCGGCCCTCGGGCCAGTGGGTCTCGATCCAGCCGCGACCGACAATGGGCCCGTCGCCGGGGTGGGCGGCGGCCCAGGTCTTCACGGCCTGGACCAGCCCGGCCACCGAAGTGACCTGGTCGAGGTTGAGGGTCATCTCCCGCAGGCCGACCCCGGTCAGGTGGACGTGCGAATCGACGAAGCCCGGGTAGGCGACGGCGCCCTTCAGATCGATCTCGGGCAGTCCGGCCGCCTTGGCCCGCGCCGCGACCAGCGAACCGGCGAAGACGATCGTCTCGCCCCGCACCACAAGCGCCTCGGGGCGATTGCCCGCCCCGCCCACGGCCCCGACATAGATCGGGCCGCCAAACATCAGGAATCCGCTCTCCCCGGCCCACGCCGCAGGCGCGACAACCAGGGTCAGCAGGGCGATCATCAGCGACAGATAGCGGATCACGGGCGGGCCTTGTTCTCGGGGGTTAACGCCACTGGACCATACCGGCGAACAGGGGCGAAACGAATCATGACCGAATCAGCGACCTCGCGCTATTCGGCATTTGTTCACCGCAACATATTGTATCTTAAAGCGTATTAACCACAATTCGAAAGTGCGCCAATCGTCATCCTCGGGCTTGTCCCGAGGACCCCTCGTTCCGTCGCCGGACGGTGTGAGAGCGGATTTCCGTCCTTGCGGCTGAACGAGGGATCCTCGCCACGGGGGCGAGGATGACGAAACGGGGGCGCCCGACTCCAATCCTTGACGCCTTGGCCGCACTTGCCTATACCGCCCGCTCCCGTGCGGAGGGTCACTTCCGCGCGTCCGGATTTCATTTCGAAGGTCGCTTAATATGTCGCGCCGCTGCGAACTCACTGGTGTCGGTCCCATGGTCGGGCACAACGTGAGCCACTCGAACATCAAGACCAAGCGCCGCTTCCTGCCGGCCCTGTCTCCCGCCACGCTCCAGTCGGAAGTGCTGGGCCAGAGCTTCAAGCTGCGGATCACCAACGCTGCGCTGCGCACCCTGGACTTCCGGGGCGGCCTGGACGTGTTCATGGCCAAGGCCAAGGACGAGCAGCTGTCGCCGCGCGCCCTGAAGATCAAGCGTCAGATCAAGGCCAAGCTGGCTGAACAAGCCCCCGCCGCCTAAGGGCGACAAGCTTCAAGACGACAGACGGCCCGTGGGGAAACCCGCGGGCCGTTTGCGTTGTGGCGCCGCGCGCCGGGCTACTTGAGCAGGCCGTCTTTCCAGGCGAGCCAAATTGGAATGCCGATTCCGATGGCCAACACGCCGAGAATCGTCAGAGCAGCCAACAGCATGTCAGTCCTCCAGCCCCAACTACCACGACTTACTTTTTGAGTAGTCCGTCTCTCCAAGCGAGGAAGATCGGGCCGCCGACCCCGATGATCAGAGTGCAGATGATTGAGAGGATGGCCCACATCGATTCAGTCCTCCAAGCCCGCAGCGAAGGCTCGACCAGCCGCATGCAATATAAGGCCGATCAAGCCGAAGACCAACATGGTCACGAAGTCATGAGCTGCGAAGAGTCGCTCCTGCCGAACGAGCGTCACGGCGGGCTGGAGAATCGCCGCGATCAATGACGCCGCGCAGAGGTTGTTCAGGAGCGTCGCCAGCAGCTTGCGGCGTTCGTTGCGGCCGGCCTTGCCTCCCTGAGGCGGGGCAGGGGTCGGATCTTCGTCCAGCGTCGCATCCATGACGGGAAGGTAGCAGATTAAACACAATCGTCAAGATTGTGTTTTAACCAAATGCTACCGGAAATCGCTACGCCTACAGCTCCCGTCCCGCATCCCGCACATCCGTGCAGCCGGTCAGGGCCATGGCCATCATCATCTCCTGGCGCATGATCTGCAGCACGTGTTCGACGCCCTTCTCGCCCGCGCCGGCAAGGGCCCAGGCCCAGGCGCGGCCGATGAAACAGCCCTTGGCGCCGCTGGCCAGCGCCTTGACCACGTCCAGCCCGGACCGCACGCCGCCGTCCATGATCACCGTCAGGTCGTCGCCGACCGCATCAGCGATGGCGGGCAGTGCGCGGATGCCGCTCATCACCCCGTCCAGCTGGCGACCGCCGTGGTTGGACACGATCAGGCCGTCGGCGCCGTAGCGCTTGGCCTCGCGGGCGTCATCGGCGTCGAGGATGCCCTTGATGACCAGAGGTCCGTCCCAGTTCTCGCGAATCCAGTCGAGATCCTTCCAGGTCAGGGTCGGATCGAAGTTTTTGGTCACCCAGGGCCAGAACTCCATTACCCCCTTGGCTTCCGGGATCGCCGGGGCGAGGTTGCCGAACGTGTGCGGTCCCCCCGTCAGCATGACGTCCCAGGCCCAGTCGAGGTGGGTGAGTCCGTCCCACAGTCGCTGCAGGGGCACGAACGGCGACTGGGCCCCGAACAGGCCCGAGCGCACGTCGCGATAACGGGCCCCGGGCACCGGCAGGTCGACGGTGAAGGCCAGCACCGGGCAGCCGAGCTCGGTCACGCGGCCCAGCAGCTCCTTCATGTAGCCGCGGTCCTTGATGATGTAGAGCTGGTACCAGGGCGCCTGGCCGCCATCCCGGGTCACCTCCTCGACGTCGCAGATCGACAGCGACGACAGGCACATGTTCAGGCCCGCGGCCTTCGCCGCCTTCATGGCCTGGACCTCGCCGCGCCGGGCGTACATGCCGCCCATGCCGATCGGCGACAGGACCATGGGCATCGAGAGCTTCTGCCCGAACAGTTCGGTCTCGAGCGAGATCTTCGAGACGTCCCGCATCACCCGCTGGCGCAGGGCGAGCGCTTCGAAATCCTCGACGTTCCGGCGAAGGGTCGCCTCGGCATAGGAACCGCCGTCGAGATAGTCGAACAGCACCCTGGGCAGCCGCCGCCGGGCGAGTTCGCGATAGTCCGTGACGCAGGCGGGTCTCATTTCGGCGGGGTCCAGTCAAACGCCAGCAGCAGGGTGCGCTGGCCATCGCTGAAGTTGTCGTCCGACAGGAGGTACAGCCGCCAGCGGTCGCTGTGCTTCACCACTGAAACGCCCTCGAAATTTTCCACCGAGAGCGGCGGCGCCATCTTGAAGCTGCCGATGATCTGCTTGGCGCCCATGGGGTCCCTGATGATCGTGACGACGATCTGCGATCCCACAGCCGCAACATAGCTGTGATGCAGGATGACCAGCTCGCCATTGGGGCCGGTTGTCAGACTCGACAGGCGATAGCCGGCCGGCGGTTTGGGCAGGCCCAGGACTTCGGTGCAGCTGAGCTTGAGGTGGCAGATCCAGATCGAGCCCGGCTCGACCCCGACCCAGTAGGCGTCAGGCCCGACGGTCGGTGCGGCGGCCAGACCTTCCATGCCGTCGTTGTTGGCCATGGCGACGCTCGGGATCGGTTCCGCCACCGGTCGCCGGTCGTTGGCCGCCTGGTACAGCCAGATGCGGTGGTGCCGTTCGAAGCTGACCATGATCGCGCCGCCGGCCATGCGCGTGACGCCTTCGGCATCGCCCCAGTCCTTGCCTTGCAACGCTTCATCCACCGGACCGGTCAACGGCTGGATCGTCGCCTGGGTCAGCCCGACAAGCCGACCGGTTTCGTCGAGCACGAGTTTCCCGGTGAATCGGTCGCCGTCATCGGATACCGCCAGCAGGGCGCCGTCCGGCTGAACCAACAGGTCGGACAGGCCATGCAGGCGACTGGTGGCGGTGCTGGTGACGATCAGGCCACCGGCATAGTGGAAGTCGCCGACCGCGATCCGCTTCGGATCCGACGGGTCGAGCACAAGCGCTGCCGCCTGGACCGATACGCTCGCCCCGGCCGGAACCGGATGCAGCGGCAGTCTGACCTGGCTGGTCACGCAGGCCGCCAGCGACAGGGCGGTCGCCGCCATTGCTCCGGGAATAGCCGCCCAACGCCGCCGCATCAGCTGACCGCCTCCTTGACCTGTTTGAAGGTGACCGTCTTCGGCGGCGGCGGTTGTGTCACCGGCGGCGCGGCCAGCAGGCCACGCACGTTGGCGACCCGTTTGGGCTCCTCCTCGAACAGTCCGGCCAGTTGTTCGACCAGCGCCCCGCCGAGTTGCTCGACGTCCACGATGGTCACGGCCTTGCGGTAGTAGCGCGTCACATCGTGGCCGATGCCGATGGCCAGCAGTTCAACCGGGCTTCGGGTCTCGATCTCGGTGATCACGCTGCGCAGATGACGCTCAAGATAGTGGCCGCTGTTGACCGACAGGGTCGAGTCGTCGACGGGCGCGCCATCGCTGATGACCATCAGGATGCGGCGCTGCTCGGTGCGGCTGATCAGCCGCTGGTGCGCCCACATCAGCGCCTCGCCGTCGATGTTCTCCTTCAGCAGCCCCTCGCGCATCATCAGGCCCAGGTTGCGCCGGGCCCGTCGCCACGGAGCGTCGGCGCTCTTGTAGATGATGTGACGCAGGTCGTTCAGACGGCCCGGCGCCGCCGGCTTGCCGGCCTTGATCCAGTCGTCGCGGCTGATGCCGCCTTTCCAGGCGCGGGTGGTGAAGCCGAGAATTTCGGTCTTGACGGCGCAGCGCTCGAGCGTCCGGGCCAGGATGTCGGCGCAGACGGCGGCGACCATGATCGGCCGTCCGCGCATCGAGCCGGAATTGTCGATCAGCAATGTGACGACGGTGTCGCGGAATTCGGTGTCCGACTCCTGTTTGAATGACAGGGGCGCGGTCGGGTCCATGATGATCCGTGGCAGGCGCGCGACGTCGAGCATGCCCTCCTCGAGATCGAAGCTCCAGGAGCGGTTCTGCTGCGCCATCAGTCGGCGCTGCAGCTTGTTGGCCAGGCGCGAGACGACGCTGGAGAGGCTGGCCAGCTGCTGGTCGAGATAGGCCCGCAGCCGGGTCAACTCCTCACCGTCGCACAGGTCCTCGGCCCCGACGATCTCGTCATGGGCGCTGGTGAACACCTTGTAGGCCGGCTCGGCCCGGCCATCGTCTTTGATGTCCGGCCGCGCGGGCTTGGCGCCGTCGCCCATCTCCGGCGCCTCGTCGCTCATCTCGGTGGCGTCCTCCTCGGACTCCGCCATCTGCTCCTCGCCCTCCTGCGAGTCGCTTTCCGATCCGTCGGTCTCCTCCATCGAGGCGCCCTCGGGGGTCTGGCCGTCGCCGTCCCCGTCGTCGCTCTCGCTGGACTGGGACTGGTCCTCGTCGCCTTCCTCTTCGTCGCCCGTGTCGGACGGGTCGAAGTCAGCGTCGCCCATGTCCAGGTCGTGCAGGATGGCGCGGGCGACCTTGCCAAAGGCGGCCTGGTCGTGAACCGCGCCGGTCAGGCGGTCGAGATCCGCGCCGGCGCGCGCTTCGATGTCGGCGCGAAACAGGTCGACCATGCCGCGCGCGGCTTCCGGCGGTGCATCGCCGGTCAGGCGTTCGCGCACCAGTAACCCCAGCACGTCGGCCATCGGGGCGTTGGCCTTGTCGGTGATCCGGGCAAGGCCCTTGCGCTCGACGGTCTGATCCAGGAGCGCGGCGAGGTTGGCGCGCACGCCGCCCAGGGCATTGGCGCCGATCGACTCGATGCGGCTCTGCTCGATGGCCTCGAAGATCGACTGGCCCTGGGGGGTTCCGGGCCGTCCCTTGGCATGGGCGGCGGGATCGTGATGCGCCAGCCGCAGGGCCATCTGGTCGGCCATGCCGCGGATGCGCGAGGCTTCCTTCGACGACAGGTCGCGGGGCGGATGCGGCAGCGTCGCGCGATTGCCCGACAGCGACGGTCCATCGCCCGAGAACACGACCTCCAGGTCCGGCGTCTCGGCAAGCGAGCGCGCGGCGTGCGCCAGGGCGCGCTTGAAGGGTTCGGTCGGGCTTTCGGGCTTGTTGGCCATGGACCCGTCTTACTCCGGCGCCGTCACGGAATGGAAGGGCGCGGGCGCCGGGACTATTCGTCCCATTCGCGGAAGAATCCGAGCGTCTGGGCGCTGGTGGCCGGACTGTAGAAGCCCTCGATCGGGTCACCCGGCAGAGTCAGGATCGCCTTGCCCTTGGCGCCGGTCAGGGTGATCCGCCCGCTGGAACGCCTCCAGCCGGTCACGCCCTTGACCGCCCAGGCCTTGGTGCAGGCGCCCTTGCGCACCAGCCTGCCGGTTGCGCCGGCCACGTCAGAGGTCGATGTCCAGCCGCAGAGCCGGTCTCCGCCCATGGCGTTCAGCACCCAATGTCCGCTCATCCGCTGCCGGGCGGTGAGCGGGGCGGTGTCCCGGGTCGCCCGGTCGAGCGCCACGGGCTCCCCCTGGGCCGGATGGGCGACATAGCCGCCGGCTTCGATCGGCTCGAATTTCAGCAACACATGCCGCAGCGGGTCAATGAACAGGACGGACCCGTCCGGCAGCACAGACCAGGCCGCCACGTCCTCCGCCTGCGGAAATACGGCGGCGCAGGTCCTGGCCAGGGTGACGCCCCAGCCGCCGATGGCCTGGTCCGTACCGAGGGTCGCGGTGCAGACGCTGTCGCCCTCGGACACCCCGGACAGGGTCCAGGCCCCGGCATAGTCCCTGGGCGCCTCAAGCGCGGCGGCGGGCAGGGTGAAGGCCGTGCCGCCGAGGGTCACAGCCAGACTCATGCCGATGATCAACGCGCGCTTCATTCGTCGCCCCCGGGCGGTTCTCAACGGAGGCGATCCTGCCCGCTGGACGACGGCGGGTCCAGACGGCGCCTTCAGGCGGCGACGCGGGCGCGACCGGCTTCCGCCGGCAGGAAGAAGCTGAAGCTGGATCCCTGGCCGATCTCGCTCTCGACGATGATCTCACCGCCCATCAAGGCGACCATCTCGTAGCAGATGGCCAGGCCCAGGCCCGTGCCGCCGAATTGGCGGGTGGTCGAGGCGTCGAGCTGTTGAAACTTGCCGAACAGGTCTGTCACACGATCCGCCGGGATACCCACGCCGGTGTCGAGCACGCTGAATTCCAGTCCGCGCGTGCTGGTCCAGACTCGCACCGATACCTGGCCCCTGGCGGTAAATTTGACTGCGTTCGCAATCAGGTTGGTCAGCACCTGGTTGATCCGCATGGCGTCAACCCGCCAGACGCCGGCGGCGGTCGGCTCGATGGCGAAGCCCAGCTTCAGGCCCTTCTCCTGGGCCATGGACTGGAAGGTCGCGCAAGCGCCCGAGACAATCTGGGTCAGATCCGTATCGGACCGCTCGATTTCCAGTTTGCCGGCTTCAATCTTGGCCAGGTCGAGCACATCGTTCAGCAGCGTCAGCAGGGTCGCGCCGGACTCGCGGATGATCGACAGATGCTTGCGCTGGGCCGGGACGAGTTCACCACGCTCCATGACCTGCGCCATGCCCAATACGCCGTTCAGGGGCGTGCGGATCTCGTGGCTGATATTGGCGAGGAACTGGCTCTTGGCGACGTTGGCGGCCTCGGCCCGGTCGCGCGCCTCGGTCAGGTCGTTCAGCGTCGCTTCCAGCCTGGCGTCATTTTCGGCCAGGCTTTGCAGCACGGCCAGCACGCGTCGCGCCAGTGCGCCGGCGGCGACAGCGAACGCGGCCAAGACCAGCAGGATCGGACCCAATGCGTCCTTGAGAATCCCGGCGCCCGGCTGCTTCGGCGTCCAGGAGAGGCGACCCAGCGGACGACCTTGACGGTCATTGATCGGGACCGACAAGCCGGACGCGGCGACGCCGGAAGCCACCAGCCGAACGTCCTTGACGCCGAGCGCGTCCTGCAACTCGACAAAGAAGCCGTCGTCCAGCCGGCGGGCGGACAAGACGACGGCGGACGGCCTGCCCGTCTCGGGCACATCGCCGGTTTCAGGCAGGACGTTCGAGAGGGCGACAGCCCAGATCTCCCCGCCCGAGCGAACAAAGGCGCTGCCGGTCGTCACGCTGGTCAGTCCGTGCGGCGGCGCAAGTCCGGGCGCCAGCCTGGCGGCCTCGGCGACCCGCAGGGTCTCGACCAGAGGCGTCAGATCGGCGACGAAGCTCGCAAGGGCAGTTTTTGGCGCGATCGCCCCTGCGTCCGCAGCGTAGATGACCCGGTCTCCCGGATCAAAAACGAGTGTCCGGTCATGGTGCATGTAGGTCGAGTAATAGATGCCGTAATTCTCGTGCGCCCAGGCCGGATCGAACGAACGGGTGGTCTTCACATAGGCCTCGTCCCAGACGGTCGCGGAGGTGAGATCGACAATCAGCTGTTCGCGACCACGCTGGAGGGTCCGCTGCACCAGCTCGCGCTCTTCGGTGGCGACGGCGTGGTCGACGGCCCGGGCGGCGAACACCATTGAACCGAGGCCGGCGGCGAGCACAATCGTGATCACCAGCAGCCCCAGAGTCAGGATCCGCCGCAGTTCGCTCCGGCTCCGGGTGGCGATCAAGGTCATGCCCACCAGAATGGGCAACAAGGCCTAACATGGTTTGAACTCGATCCGGGCCAGGTTGTCGCACCCTTCCGGGCCGACTCGACAATCGTTAACCTTGATGTCCCAGCTTGGGCCCGGGACCGGGGGTATCGACATGAAAACGACCATTGCCATCCTCGCTGCCGGCGTCGCCTTGATGGCCGGAAACACAGCCATGGCCGCTGACGCGGAGGGCTGGAAGCTGTCCGGCAACATCGGCATGGTCAGCGACTACCAGTATCGCGGCTACTCGCTGTCCAACGGTGATCCTTCGATCCAGGGCGACCTCACCGTGACCTCGCCGAAGGGCTACTACGCCACCGTCTGGACCTCGCAGATTGAGGAGGTCGGCATTGGTCCCGATGGCGATGGCGCGGAAATCGAAGTCGACGTCTCGCTGGGTCGCAGCTTCAGTCGGGGCGGCTGGGACTGGGACGCGGCGCTCTACTACTACAGCTACCCCGACGGGACGGACCTCAACTATTTCGAGGTCCCTGTCTCGGCCGCGCACACCGTCGGCGCCTTCACAACCACGCTGGGAGTCGAGTACGCGCCGAGCCAGGACAACCTGGGCGGCGAGGACAACCTCTATCTCTATCTCGGCGGCGACTACGCGCCTGAACACTGGCCAGTCAGCGTCAACGCCCAGATCGGCCATGAGGAGGGCGCCTTCTCCGACGGCAAGTTTGACTGGCAGCTGGGCCTGGCCAAATCGGTCGGCCCCGTCAGCCTGACCCTGCAATACAGTGGCAGCGACGATCCGGGCGCCAAGGCGAGCCTCGTCGGCGGCGTTTCGATCGGCTTCTGATCCAAATGAAAACGGGCCGGCCTCCGTCAGGAGACCGGCCCGTCAAGCTTTGCGTCCGTTACCCTTAGAGGGCTTGGAGCTGGCCCGCCGAGGTCTTGCCCGAGCGCTGGTCGCGCTCGAGTTCGTAGCTCAGCTTCTGGCCTTCGTTCAGCGAGCGCATGCCGGCGCGTTCAACCGCCGACACGTGCACGAACACGTCGGCGCCGCCGTCGTCCGGCTGAACAAAGCCGTAGCCCTTGGTGGCGTTGAACCACTTCACGGTTCCGGTAGCCATGGATGTATCCTCTTTCATCAGTCAGATAGCGCCCCGTGGGGCGCGGTAGTATCGGGATTTCGGAAGGATCGAAGGACAGGTCCGGCGCAAGACTTCAAGACGTGCGGTGGATGGCGACCGAACCTAAGCGAAATTTCGACGGCGATTTCGTCGCACTTTTTCGCGGATCAGGCAAGGTGGGTGAGTCGGGCTATCCTCTGACAGCGATGGACACCCGCCCAGCCGCGACCGGCGGCGAGCGCAGCATGTCGACGATCTGCAGCAGGAATTCCTTGCGACGCGCAAGGGCGCCGGGGACGTCCTGACCGGCGCGGACGAAACGGACGTCCTCGCGCTCGGCTTCATGCGCCACGCGATCGGCGACGGCGGGCAGGTGGCCGTCACCCTTGCGGGCGTCCATCAGCGCGGCGTGCGAACGCGCCTCGTCGATGCGCTTGCGCACCAGCGCTTCAACGTCCGAACCGCCTTCGGCGCGGGCGGCAAGGGCCGCGAAGTCGTGCGCGTACATCCGCACGAAACCTTCCTCGATCATGGAATCTCCAATCTGCCGCCTGAAGCGTCGGCGGCCGGCGCGCCATCTGCGCGCGGGAAAAGGCTGTATAGCACGGATCGGGCGAAAACGGGGACGGAATGTCGCAGTCCCGTTAACCTGTCGCCATGTCCCTGACTCATCGCCTCGCGTCGCCCGCTGACATGCCGGCCCTGATCACCCTGATGGCGGCCGCGATCGGCGAACTGCAGGCGCCGTACCTGTCGCCGGACCAGATAGCCGCCTCGCGCAAGCTGATGGGCCTGGACAGCCAGCTGATCGTCGACGGGACCTATTTCGTCGTGGAGGAGGACGGCGTGATCGCCGGTTGTGGCGGCTGGAGCCGGCGCGCGACCCTCTACGGCGGCGACCACAGCCCCGGCCGCGACGCCCACGCGCTCGATCCGGCCAGCGACGCGGCCAGGGTGCGGGCCATGTACACCCACCCGGATTTCGCCCGGCGAGGCGTTGGCCGGCTGATCCTGTCGCTCTGCGAGGCGGCGGCGAAGGCGGCGGGGTTCAGCCGGGTCCAGCTGGCCGGCACCCTGTCGGGCCAATCGCTCTACGCCGCCTGCGGCTATCAGGTGCTGGAACACCGAACCGATGACCGCGGCGGCGCGCCGGTGCCGCTGGTCATCATGGGCAAGATGCTGGCCTGATCGCCCGGCCCCATCCCCCGATCGTCGGCGCCGATAGCATGCGGGCCGACTCCCGCGCCCGTGCTACCCAGACCTCCGCAGCCGCACCGGGCGTCCGCGCCGGAGCGCTCCCCATGGCCATGCAGACCGTCCATCTCGTCCAGGCCTTTGTGGCCGGGCGGGGCAAGGGCCTGAAATCGGAACAGCCGGTCGTCTGCAAGACCCCCGAGGAAGCCCTCCGCCGCGCCGAACGCCTGGCCCCGCTGCGCGAAGGCGTGGTGGCCTTCAGCGCCACCGGCGACATGGAGATGGGCGACTTCGACGAAACCCCGACCATCCTGTTCAAGAGCGGCAGGCTGCCGCCACCGTTTGATGAGGGGTAGGGCGCGCGATCCCGCCGAAAATCTCCGCTCATCCCGGCCTTCGCCGGGACGAGCGGATTCGGGTTTCCACTATAGAGGGCGTTGCAAATCTCACAACCCAGAGTCAGTGCACCCGCGCTTTCCCGATCACCAGCCCGTCCGCATCCGCTGACACCTCGATCACCGACCCGTCCGCCATCTCGCCGGCCAGCAGTTTCCGCGCGATCGGGTCCATCAGTTCCTTCTGGATCACCCGCTTGAGCGGCCTTGCCCCGTAGACCGGGTCGTAGCCGCGTTCGCCCAGCCAGTGCAGGGCGCCGGCGTCCAGGGCGATGCTCATGCGGCGGTCGGCCAGCAGCTTTTCGACCCGCTGCAGCTGGATACCGACGATGTTGCCCATCTCGCCGCGGCCCAGCCGCTTGAACAGGATGATCTCGTCCAGGCGGTTGATGAACTCGGGCCGGAAGCTGCGGCGGACGACGTCCATGACCTGCGGCCGCACGGCCTCGACATCCTCGCCCTCGTCGAGCGCGGCGAGGAACTCGCTGCCCATGTTGCTGGTCAGGATGATGACGGTGTTGCGGAAGTCGACCGTGCGGCCCTGGCCGTCAGTCAGCCGGCCGTCGTCGAGCACCTGCAGCAGGATGTTGAACACGTCCGGGTGGGCCTTTTCGACCTCATCAAACAGCACCACCTGATAGGGCCGGCGGCGCACCGCCTCGGTCAGCGCCCCGCCCTCGTCGTAGCCGACATAGCCAGGGGGGGCGCCGATCATCCGGCTGACCGAGTGCTTCTCCATGTATTCGCTCATGTCCATCCGGGTGATGGCCGTCTCGTCGTCGAACATGAACTCGGCCAGCGCCTTGGTGAGCTCGGTCTTGCCGACCCCCGTCGGGCCCAGGAACAGGAACGAACCGATGGGCCGGGCGGGATCTTGCAGGCCCGCGCGGGCCCGGCGCACGGCGTCGGAGACGGCGACCAGCGCCTCCTCCTGACCCACCACGCGATGGCGCAGGCTGTCCTCCATCTTCAGCAGCTTCTCGCGCTCGCCCTCGAGCATCCGCTCGACGGGAATGCCGGTCCAGCGGCTGACCACGGCGGCGATCTGTTCGGCGTCGACGACCTCGGGACTGACGGCGTCCGTCGGCTCCTGGGCCTCCTCCTCGGCCAGGCGGCGTTCCAGACTGGGGATTTCGCCATAGGCGATCTCCGACGCTCGCTGCAGGTCGCCGCGACGCTGGGCGACGACGAGTTCGGCGCGCAGGCGGTCGACGGCTTCGCGGAGCTGGGCGGACTGGCCGACCTTCTCTTTTTCGGCGCGCCACTTGGCGGTCATCTCGTCGGACGAGGCTTCGAGCTCCGTCAATTCCTCCTCGAGCTTTTCGAGGCGGTGCTTGGAGGCCGCGTCGGTCTCCTTGGTCAGGGCCTCGCGCTCGATCTTCAGCTGCACGACGCGGCGGTCGATCTCGTCGAGTTCCTCGGGTTTGCTGTCGACGGCCATCCGCACGCGGCTGCCGGCCTCATCGATGAGGTCGATGGCCTTGTCGGGCAGGAAGCGGTCGGCGATGTAGCGGTGCGACAGGGTCGCCGCCGCCACGATGGCGCTGTCGGAGATCCGCACCCCGTGGTGCAGTTCGTACTTCTCCTTCAGGCCGCGCAGGATGGAGACAGTGTCCTCCACCGTGGGCTCGTCGACGAAGACGGGCTGGAAGCGGCGAGCGAGCGCCGGGTCCTTCTCCACGTGCTTGCGGTATTCATCCAGGGTGGTGGCGCCGACGCAGTGCAGTTCGCCCCGCGCCAGCGCCGGCTTCAGCAGGTTGGAGGCATCCATGGAGCCTTCCGCGGCGCCCGCGCCGACGATGGTGTGCATCTCGTCGATGAACAGGATGATCGAGCCCTCGGCGGCGATCACCTCGTTGAGCACCGCCTTGAGGCGTTCCTCAAACTCACCGCGGTACTTCGCCCCGGCGATCAAGGCGCCCATGTCGAGGGAGAGGAGCTTCTTGTCCTTCAGGCCCTCGGGGACGTCGCCGTTGATGATGCGGAGCGCCAACCCCTCGGCGATCGCCGTCTTGCCCACGCCCGGCTCGCCGATCAGCACCGGATTGTTCTTGGTGCGCCTGGACAGCACCTGGATGGTGCGTCGGATTTCCTCGTCGCGTCCGATGACG